>NZ_DATIND010000154.1 GCF_035474595.1 Longimicrobium sp. | reverse complement strand
TTCGGCCATCCCTTCGGCCTGGCACACCGGCAACACGGCGACGAATACCCTGGACGGTACCTCGATGGCGGCGCCGCACGTGGCCGGCGTGGCCGCCCTGTACCTCGAAACCGATGCCACTGCCACGCCCGCGACGGTGTCGGCGGCCATCCTGAACTCCGCGTTCGCGGACAAGGTGGCGGGCGCGGGTACAGGCGCACCCAACAACCGCCTGGTGAACTCTACGCTCGCCGGGTACTCGCCTCCGCCGGCGTGGCCGTCGTCGTCCACGCCGCCCAGCGTTCAGATCAACTGCCAATCCTTCCGTACCGGCTCCCTCAGCTGCAGCGCTTCTGCGTCGGGTGGTACGGGGGGCGGATATGGCTACACCTGGCCCGGTACAACGGGGTTCAGGAGCAACGCGCAGACCACGATGGTGCAATGTTCCTACGGCTGGCCGGTGGATGTGTACGTGACCGTCATCGACAGTGGTGGATCGGGAGTGACCCATTGGGAGGCGGTCCAGTGCGGCGGCTCCGGCTTCTCGTGATTGGCCCTGGTGGTGATCGCCCGGCGCCGCCGCTCTTCATCCAGAGCCGGACGAAGTGACCATTCCGCGTAACGGCGGCGGACGGGGACGGCGGCGACCGGCTCCGCCCGCCTCCATCCTCATCTCCGCCGTGACGGCCACACCCTGACGGCGGCAGGGCGAAAGACCGAGGGCCGGCTCCCCACCCGGGGAGCCGGCCCTTTCTCCATCTGCAATCTACGTTAGCTAATCGTACCTATGCCGTTGCGGGCGTGAGCGATGCAATCTCCTGCTTCACCGCCTCCAGCATCTTCAGCTTCTCGGTGCGGTGCATGAACGAGCTGTCGAAGCTCATCAGCGCAAGGTCCACCAGCTCGTCCCAGCTGAAGCCCAGGTACTGGTGCGCGCGCCAGTACTCTTCCGTCACCGTGGTGGCGCTCATGAGCCGGTTGTCGGTGTTCAGGCTCAGGATCAGCCCCTCGTCGTAGTACATCCGCACGGGGTGCTTCTCGAACGATTCCACGGCCCGCGTCTGCACGTTGCTCGTCAGGCAGATCTCGATGGGCACGCGAAAGTCGTTCATGAAGCGCATGAGGTCCGGGTCCTCGTACAGCCGCGTGCCGTGCCCGATGCGGTTGGCGCGGCAGTAGTGCAGCGCCTGGTGAATGCTCTCGGCCCCGTACGCCTCGCCGGCGTGGATGGTGGCCGCCATGTTCTTGTTGATGACGGTGTAGAACGCGTCCTTGTGCTTCTTCGCGGGGTAGTTGTACTCCGCGCCCGCCAGGTCGAAGGCCACCACGCCGCGGTCCTTGTACGCCACCGTGAGGTCGGCCAGGTCGCGCGAGGTGGCGGGCTCCATGTTGCGGATCCCGCAGATGATGATGGCCGTCTCGATCCCGAAGTCCTGCTGCGCGCGGCGCAGGCCGCGCAGCGGCGCGTCCACCGCCTCGGTCAGCGGCAGCCCCTCGCGCGTGTTCAGGATGGGCGAGTAGCGGATCTCGGCGTAGCGCACGTTCTCGCCGGCCAGGTCCTCGGCCAGCTCGTAGGCGATGCGCTCCAGCGACTCGGCCGTCTGCATCACCGACAGGGTGATGTCGAAGCGCTCCAGGTACTCCACCAGGTTGCGCGCGTCCTTCACGTGCATGTAGTCGGCAAGGTGCCCGGGGTCGTGCGCGGGCATCTTCTTCCCGTACTCGGCCGCCAGCTCCAGCATGGTCTCGGGCCGCAGCGACCCGTCCAGGTGCACGTGCAGCTCGGCCTTGGGCAGCCGGTGCAGCAGCTCTCGCGTTACTTCCATCTCGCCTCTTCCGCTTTGGGCTTCGGGGCCGCGCGGCCTGCGCGGCACCGGCTCGGGACCTCCGGATACGCGAACGGGTGGCGTCCCCAGGAGGGGCGCCACCCGCGTCGGAGGTCAGATTACCGACCCGGTGTGGGATTCTACAGTCCCGGTTCGCCGCGCGCAACCGGACCGCGCGCGGCGTCCACCGGGTCGCCGAAGGGATCGGCCGGGGCGATGGCGAACGGCGATGCCGCAGTCCTTCGCCTCACACGCACCCCGTTTCCGGCGCCGTCTCGCACACGTCGATGGTGTTGCAGAACGCGCTGCAGATGCAGGTGTGCGCGCCGCAGGTGTTCACGCAGGTGTAGCCGTCGGTGCACGGATCGCACGTCCCCTGGCACGATACGGCCTGCGTGGCGCAGCCGGCGTTGGTGGGGCAGCCGCAGGTGTACGCCTGGTTGAAGGTGCACACCTGGTTGAAGGCGTTGCACGTCTGGCCGCAGGTCGCGCACCAGATGGTGTCGGTGTAGTCGTTGCCGTACACCGTTCCCTTGGGCGGACGCGCGCCCGCGACCGTGTCGAACGTTTCCACCTGCAGCGAGTCGAGCGTGAGCTTGTGCTTTGGCATGGGGGTACCGGATCGGGTGGGGATGGGCGGAACCGGGCCGAAAGGATGGAACCGGAAGGTATATTTCTGCCGGGAACCGCTCAAGCCGGAGCGACAAACCTCTATTCCGCCCGGCGATGCGGCTTGGGGATCCGCGCGCCGCAGGGGCGATCAGCGGCCGGTCACAGCCGCCACTCGTCGCGCGCGACCTGGTCGCGCGTGAGGACGACGCCGTGCTGCCGTGCGGCGACGAGGGTGCGGTTCTGGAAGATCTTGATCAGCACCACCCCGGCCACGAACCCGCCCACGTGCGCCCACACCGCCACGCCGCCGGTGTCGCGCCCGCCCAGGCTGCCCACGCCCGACAGGAGCTGGAAGGCGAACCAGTAGATGAGGAAGAACCACGCGCGGATGTGCACGATGAACAGCGGCGGCACCCAGGTCTGCACCCGCGCCTGGGGATACAGGACAACGTAGGCGCCCATCACCCCGCTGATGGCGCCGCTGGCCCCCACCGCGGGGATCTCGCTCCCCGGCGAGAGGAGGACGTGCGCCAGCCCCGCCGCCACGCCGCAGACCAGGTAGAACACGATGAAGCGGACGTGCCCCATCGAGTCCTCGATGTTGTTCCCGAACACCCACAGGAACAGCATGTTGCCCAGGATGTGCTCCCACCCGCCGTGCATGAACATCGACGTGAGCAGCTCGCCCCACCCCAGCCCGCCGTTCTCGCGGACGCAGGCGTGCGTGATCTCGCACGGCACGGTGCCGAACGCGTAGACCGACGCCTGCAGCCGCTCCGGGTCCATCCCCGCGCCCTGCAGCAGCACCCACGCGGCGAAGTTCGCCAGGATCAGCGCGATCGTGACGAACGGCGTGAGCTCGGTGGGGTTGTCGTCGCGAAGGGGGATCACGTCCGCTCCAATCCTCGGTTGACGGGGCTCTCCGACGCTCCAATGCAAGCCCGGAGCCGGAAATGCAGGTGTTTTCGCTCCCTTCCAGCCAGAAGGCCTCCTAACCCTCGATCGGTAGCCGATTTAGATAATAACTCTGTTCATGTTCAGGGTCGCACGCTAAATTGGCCGCTCTTCACGGCCGACTCACTGCACCTGAATCCAGCCCCAACCCCGAACAGGAGCCTACGGCGCCATGTTGGATTCCGTGACGCTGGTCAGCATCGCGCTGTCGGCACTCGGCGCGGGAGGCGTGCTTCTCCCCGGCGCGAGAAAGGTGCGCGGCATGGCTGCCGAACGGAAGCGCCGGCGCGACACGCGCGAAACGCCGCAGGAGTTCTACTATCGCCGGCAGACCGTGGCGCTGCGAGTGGTGGTTCCGGACCATACGTACATCCACCGGCGCGAGGCCCGCATCGTCTCGCGTGTCGCGAGCCTGAGCCGCGTACCGTGGGGCTCGCGGCCGCTCGGAGACATCGTCGTGGTCGATGAGCGTCTGTCATCCAGCCATCCGACCATCCGTCCCTCGCTGGTGGAGGCCGATCCGAACGTCGATCGTGCGGATGGATGGAAGCGGCGCTACGTGCGGTTCGGGCAGCCGCTGCGGCGCAACCAGGAGATCGAGTTCGTGCACGTCGAGTCGCTCATGGTCGTCGGGAAGCCACTGGAGCACTTCCTGCGCTGGTCGCCGGTGACGCGATGCGACCACATTACCCTGCAGGTCGCCTTCGCCTCGCACCCGCCGGCTGTCGCCCGGTATTCCGCGCATTCGTCCACGGGCGAAGAGCTGGAGTGCGACACGCTGGAACTGGACGTGATCATGGGCGCGTACACGGTGGCGATTGACAATCCGGTGCCGGGGCGCTACTATAAGATCAGCTGGTAAACACAGTGAAGGAGCGTCAAATGGACGACTGGAGCTGATACTGATCGCATCTGCGATCGCGGGGGCCCGAGCTTTTCGCTCGGGCCCCTTTGTCGTTCGCTATGCCTGCGCCGACTTGCGGCGGGCACCCCAGAGGAGGCGGCCGCGGAAGCGCGCGAGCGACGGGGCGGCGCGCCACGGCAGACGCCGGCCGAACGAGCGGACGGGGTGCGACAGAAGCTGGCTCACCGGCGTCTCGTAGACGAACCACCCGCCCGGCGCCAGCACGCGCGTGATCTCGGCCAGCGCCTGCTCCGGGTGGGAGATGTGGAAGCAGGTGCCGAAGTCCACCACCACATCGAACGATGCGTCGGGGAAGGGGATCGCGCGGACGTCGCCGTCGACCAGCTCGGCGGCGACGTGGCGCTCCGCGACGTGGCGGCGGGCGTCCGCGAGGGCCTCCGCATCAATGTCCAGGCCGACCAGGCGCGCGGGGGCGCACAGCTTCGCGATCGGCGGGAGCGCCATCCCCCGCCCGCAGCCGACCTCCAGGATGCGCTTGCCGCGCGGGATGCCGAGCGCGCGGATGAGCGCCGGCACCTCCAGGTACTCCTGCATCAGGTTCCGGCGCGGGATGCTGGCGAACGGGCGGTAGCGCTCGGCGGGCTCGGGCTGGGTGCGCATCGGCGGCCTCACGGTGGGGTGAAACGCGGCGGGTGTCGCATCCACATACCTCGCATCCCCCTCCTCGTGTTCCGCCCGTGCGGCGAGCCGATCCCGGCGGTTCCGCCATGGCGTGGCGGGGATGCGAGTTACGCGCGTGCGTGGCATCTCCCGTTGCCGGACGATGCGGCCCGGACGCTTCTCCGTGCTCGCAGAACGCGCCGGAATACGTTGCAGAATGTTGCAGTTGGCCGTATCCTCCTGCGTGCTCTACGACGATCAGGCTACGCATTTCGACGAACGCGCCGGCATCCCCATCCAGGTGGCGGAGGCGGTGGCGGACGCGGTCGTGTCCATCACCGGCCTCGGCGAGGGCGACCTGCTGCTGGATATCGGCACGGGAACCGGCTCGCTCAGCCTGCCGCTGGTGCGCAGGACGTCGCGCTACATCGGCTTCGACCGCTCGCCGGCGATGGTGGAGGTGTTCCGCGAGCTGCTGTCCGGTGTGGGCTTCGGCGACCCGGTGCACGTGGCGGACGGGAACGAGCGCTGGCCCGCCGACGATCGCAGCGTCGCGGTGATCTTCTGCGCGCGGGCGCTGCACCACCTGGACCCCGCGCACGTGGTGGCGGAGACGCGGCGGGTGCTGCGCGCGCCGGGAGGATGGCTCGTCGCCGGGCGCGTGCGGAGGCCGCCGGACTCGCCGAAGAGCGAGATGCGGCGCCGGATGCGGCAGCTGCTGGAGGCGCAGGGCTACCGCGGCCGCAGCGGCGACGCGGGCGCGGAAGCCGTCTTCGGCGCGCTGGAGCGGCTGGGCGGGCGCCGCGCCGAGCCGCGGGTCGCGTCGCGGTGGACGACGCGGCACCGCCCGGCGGACTCGATCGCCGCGTGGGAGGGGAAAAGCGGGCTGGCGGGGATCGACGTTCCCGCGGAGGTGAAGGCCCGCGTGCTCGCCGGGCTGCGCGGCTGGGCGGCGGAGCGGTTCGGGAGCATCGACGCGCCGCTGCCGCAGGAGGAGGCGTTCGAGATCGCCGCCATCCAGATCCCCATCGACTGACGAAACCGGCCGGAACGCGCCAGCGGGCGCACGGTCCCGCCGTCCACACGACACGCGCCTCGGCCGCACGCCGGGGCTTCCCATCCCCATCTCCCAACACGATGCAGAACGAACTGCTGACCGAGCTGGGCCGCTCGCTGGTGGACGGCAACCTGACCGACGCCACGCTGCTGGAACGGACCACGGGGCACCCCGTAGTCCAGATCCTTCCCCAGGCCAACGTGGTGAAGGTGGGCGGCCAGAGCTTCATCGACCGCGGGCGCGCGGCGGTGTTCCCGCTGATCGAGGAGATCGTGGAGAACCTGGGGCGCCACCAGATGATCATCGGCACCGGCGCGGGGACGCGGGCGCGGCACGCGTACAGCGTGGGGATCGACCTGGGGATGCCGACCGGCGTGCTGAGCGTGCTGGGGACCTTCGTGAGCATGCAGAACGCGCGGATGCTGCACTATCTCCTCGCGAAGCATGGCATCCCGTTCATCGAGCCCGCGCAGTTCCCGCAGCTGCCGCTGTATCTGGAGGAGCGCGGCGCGTGCATCTTCTTCGGCATGCCGCCCTACACCTTCTGGCAGCAGAACCCCGCCGTGGGCCGCATTCCGCCGCACCGCACCGACACCGGGTGCTTCCTGGTGAGCGAGGTGTTCGGCACGCGCTCGATGATCTACGTGAAGGACGAGGACGGACTGTACACGGCCGACCCCAAGAAGGACCGCAACGCGAAGTTCATCCCCCGCATCTCCCTGTCGGAATTGAAGGAGATGGACCTGGACGACGTGGTGGTGGAGCGCGCGGTGCTGGAGCTGATGGAGCACGCCGAGAACCGCCGCGAGATCCGCGTGATCAACGGGCTGGTGCGCGGGAACCTGACCCGCGCGCTGGAGGGCGAGGACGTGGGGACGGTGATCACGGCGGATTGAGCGGGTGCCGATATCCACCGGCGGCTGAAGCCGCAGCAACAACTACGGGAAGCCTCGCAAACTGCGCGAGGCTGTTCGGCTCGGGATCGGGCGCCGGCTCGCGATGGACGGCCGGCTTCGCGGCGATCCATGCACGCGATCCGCCCGGTCGCCGAGGACGGTTCTCGCAAGCGAATTCTCCATCTCCCCATTTCGCAGACACATACGCGATGCTCGAATCTCCTCTGGACGCGCGGCACCACGTGCAGTCGATGCTCATGCGCGAGAGCCTGCTGGACAAGCAGGTGATGGCATCCACCGAGAGCCCCGTGGTGCGGATGCTGCCGCACGTGCACGTGGTGAAGGTGGGCGGGCGCTCGATCCTGGACGCGGGGAAGGCGGTGGCGTACCCCGTGGTGGACGTGCTGGGCGAGCTGCTGAAGACGGAGCGGCTCATCCTGGGCGTGGGCGGCGGGGTGCGCAGCCGCCACGTCTTCTCCATCGGCCTGGATCTCGGCCTGCCGACCGGCGTGCTGGCGCAGATCTCCGTGGCCGACGCGCTGGGGAACGCGCACATCCTGGGAACGCTGCTGGCGCCGCACGGCGTGGTGGCCATCCCCCCCGAGATCTTCGGGCACCTCCTCCCCCTCTTCATCCACTCCGCGCCGGGGGTGATCTTCAACGGCGTGCCGCCCTACTCGCTCTGGGAGCACCCGCCCGCAGTCGGCCGCATCCCCCCGCACCGCACCGACGCGGGGTGCCTGATCCTGGGCGAGTGCTTCGGGTGCAAGTCGGTGACGCTGGTGAAGGACGTCGACGGCCTCTACACCGAGGATCCGCGCGAGAACCCGAACGCGTCGTTCATCGACTCGATCGGCGCCAGGGAGCTGAAGCGCAGGGCGCTCAAGAGCCTGCCGTTCGACGAGGTGCTCCCCGACATCCTGCTGACCGCGCGGCTGGTGACGCAGTTCCAGGTGGTGAACGGGCGCGACCCGGACCGCATCGCGGCCGCCGTGAGGGGCGAGCATGCCGGCACCATCGTCTACGCCGACTGACCTGGCCGTCCGCGCCGCGGGGGTGGAAAAGACCTTCCGCGGCGGCGTGCGCGCGCTGGACGGCGTCTCGTTCGCCGTGCCCGCGGGCGAGCTGGTGGCACTGATCGGGGCGAACGGATCGGGGAAGAGCACGCTGCTGAAGGTGCTCTTCGGCATCGCCGCGCCCGACGCGGGATCGACCGAGGTGATGGGGATGCACCCGCGGCGCGACCGGGCGCGGCTGCGCGCGGCGGCCGGGTACGCGGGGCAGGACGCGGCGCTGGACCCGGAGATGACGGGGTGGGAGACGCTGCGCCTCTTCCATGCGCTGGCCGCCCTCCCGCGCGGCGACCGCGAGCGGCGGCTGGGCGCGGCGGTGGAGGAGCACGGGCTGGCGCCGTTCTGCGCTCGTCGCGTGGCGACGTGGTCCGGCGGGCAGCGGCAGCGCCTCCATCTCGCCCTGGCCGCGCTGCACGCGCCCGCGCTGATGCTGCTGGACGAGCCCACGGCGAGCCTGGACCCGGAAGGGAGACGCGACCTGTGGCGGCGGCTGGGGGATTGGCGGGACGCGCGGCGGACGACGTTCGTGGCCACGCACGACCTGGCGGACGCGGCCGCGCGCTGCGACCGCGTGCTGGTGATGCACGGCGGGCGGCTGGTCGCGGACGATGCGCCCGCCGCGCTCGTCTCCGCGCACGCCAAGGCGCGGGCGACGGTGACGCTCGCGCACCCCGTGGGCGCGCAGGCCGATTCGCTGCGGGCGGTGCTCGCCGCGCTGCCGGGGTCACCGGAGGTGGACGTCGACGGGGCGATGGTGACGCTCTGGCGCGACCGGCACCCGGACGACGAGCCGGCGCTGGAGGTGCTGGCGGCGCACGGGTTCGGGTACCACGGCTACGACCGCGCGGAGCCGGACCTGGCCGCGGCGTACTTCCGGCTGACGGGGAGCCGCCCCGCGGAGCCGGCGCGCGCCGGCGCGAGGCGCGGCGGCGGACGCGGGAGGCGCGGATGAGCGCGGCCGTGCAGCTGGTGCGCGAGACGGCGCGGCGGAGCTGGATGAAGGCGCTGCGGCGGCCGGTGCCGCTCTCGTTCAGCTTCGTGCAGCCGCTGTTCTGGATGCTGATCTTCGGCTTCCTCTTCCACCGCTTCGCGCTGGGCGGCGAGTACGCGGGGCTTTCCTACGTCTCCTTCCTTCTCCCCGGCGTCTGCGCCATGACGGTGCTGTTCGGCGCCAGCCAGGCGGGGATCGACCTCGTGCGCGACCTGCAGACCGGCTTCGCGCAGCGGATGGCGCGCGCGACGGCGCACCCCGGCTGGCTGCTGGGTGGCAAGCTCGCGGGCGACGTCTCCCGGCTGCTGGTGCAGGCGGCGGTGGTGGCGCTGCTGGGGATCGCGCTCGGCGCGCGGCTGCACGTCTCGCTCGCGGGAGTGCTGGTGGCGGCGCTGGGGCTGGCGGCGTTCGCGGTGGCGTACGCCAGCCTGTCGTGCTGGATCGCGCTGAGGACGGGGGCGCCGGAGAGCATGGCCGTGTTCGTCCACGTGGTGAACCTGCCGCTGCTCTTCACCAGCACGGCGCTGGTGCCTACGCGGCAGATGCCCGGCTGGCTGGCGGAGGCCGCGCGCTGGAACCCGCTGACGCGCGTGGCCGACGCGCTGCGGCAGGCGCTGCTCTTCGCGCGGATGCCGGATGCGGCGGCGCTGCTGGTGCCGCTGCTGGTGCTCGCGGTGCTGTTGTTCGCGGTGGCGCGGCATGCGATGGCGCGGGCGGGGGAGGAGTAGGGGCGCCTCCGGGTACCCCGAATGAATTCGGGGGCAACAACGGCACGAAGTCCCTGCGGGACTGCTCTCCGGCATCGGCTCGATCACCAAGGTTTGGCTCGGCGGAGGGCTCGATCATCCCCCATGCTCATGTATCTACACGCGGACCAAGATTGGACTTGATGCGGCTTCTGGCGGTGCTGGGCATCGGCATCTTCCTTCTATCATCTCCCCTGATCGCGCAGGACTCGGCGCGGGCGGAGGGGCCGCGGATCGCGGTGACGGGGCAGGTGCGGCTGCGGAGCGAGTGGGACGACCGGCACGTGCTGGCGGACCAGCGCGTGAACGTCCACCTCCTCCGCTCGCGGCTGCGGGCGACGGCGCACCCGGTGGCGTGGGTCACCGTGGTGGGCGAGGTGCAGGACGCGCGCTTCCTGGGCGAGAGCGACCCGGACGACGGGCGGGGGACGACGGACGCGTCGGCGCCGCAGCTGGACATGCACCAGGCGTTCGCGCAGGTCGACTCGCCCTTCCACCTGCCGCTGATGCTGCGCTTCGGGCGGCAGGAGATGACGTTCGCGAACGAGCGGCTGATCGGCGTGAGCGCCTGGAGCAACACCGGCCGCTCGTTCGACGGCGCGCGCGCGACGTGGTTCGCCGCACGGACGCTGAGCGTGGACGCGTGGGCGGACCGCCTCTCCGCGCCCAGCGCCGCCGCGATTGGTGCGCAGAACTTCTACGGCGCGTGGGCCACGTGGAAGCCGGTGCGCGCGATCGCGGCGGACGTGTTCGCGCTGCGCGACGACAACACCGCGCGCATCCGCAGCGGCGACGACCTGGGGCGGCGCGTGCTGGGGCGCAGCACGCTCGGCGCGAACCTTCGCGGCACCGCGGGGCGGCTCGCGGTGGAACTGGAGGGCGCGGGGCAGACGGGGCGCGGCGCGGCGAGCGATTCGGTGGCGCGGGAGGAGATCCGGGCGTTCATGGGGAGCGTGACGGCGAGCGTGGCGCTGCTGCCGCGGACGCAGACGCGGCTCGGCGGCGTGCTCACCGTGCTGAGCGGCGACGGCTCGCCCGGGGACGGGCGCGACGAGCGGTTCAGCACGCTGTTCGGCACCAACCACCGGCTGTACGGGACGATCGACATCGTTCCCGAGCTGTCGGGGACGCACGGGCTGGTGGATGCGGGCGTCACGCTGGCGCACGCGCCGATCCCCGCCGTGCGGCTGTTGCTGGAGGGCCACCGCTTCCTCCCGCAGCGCGGCGACGATGCGTTCGGGAGCGAGGCGGACCTGACCGCCGCGTGGCGCGCCGCGCCGCCGTTCGAGATCTCCGGCGGCGCGTCCGCGTTCGCGCCGGGGAAGCTGCTGGAGACGCGGCTGGGCGGCGGCACGCGCTTCTCGGCGTACATCCAGGGGCAGTGGGATTTCTGATTCGAACCCCGAGCGAGCTCGGATCGGGAGCAACAACCGGCGACTGGCACCAGAGCGTTTCCGCCGCCTCGCGCCCTCCCCCCGCGCCGGAGGGCGCGACCCCCTCCCGTTCCGGGAGGAGGTGGCTGTCCAGCATCGGCGGTGTGATCCGAACGCCGGAGCGGGCCAGCCAAGACGGGCGGGCAGGATGCTGGCGTCGAACGCAGATCTTATCGAGCTACCTCTCCCGGTACGGGAGAGGTGGACGGCCTGAGCCGGCCGGAGAGGGCGCGAGGCAGGCGATCGCGCACCGGCATCATCGATCACGAAGGATGCGATCCTCGTCGCCCCGCATCTCCGGCGTTTGGCAATCTCTCCGCGGGCGCTAGATTCCCGTCTCCACTCCTGACGGACAGACCATGAAGAGCCGCATCCTCATCGCCATGACGATGGCCGCGCTCGCTGCCGGCTGCACGCGCGGCGATGCGCGGGAGCCGGAGGCGCGCGGCGAGGTCGTGGTGTTCGCTGCGGCCAGCCTGCGCGAGTCGCTGCAGGAGCTGGGCGACGCGTACGCCAGGCAGACGGGAACGCGCGTCACCTTCAACTTCGCCGGCTCCAACGACCTGGCGCACCAGATCGGCGCGGCGCGGGGGATGGACCTGTTCGTGAGCGCCAGCGAGGCGTGGATGGACACCGTCCAGAACCGCGGCCGGCTGGTGGACGGCACCCGGCGCGACATCCTCTCCAACACCCTCGTGGTCGTCGCCAACGCGCGCAGCACGGCGCGGATGGCGGATCCCTGCGCGCTGGCCGCGCTCCCGTTCCGGCACCTGGCGACGGGCGACCCGCGGGCGGTGCCGGCGGGGATCTACGCGAAGAAGTGGATGCAGAACGTGACGTGCGCTGGAAAGCCGCTGTGGGACGCGGTCGAGCCTCGCATCGCGCCGACGCCGGACGTGCGCTCGGCGATCGCGCTCGTCGCCGCGGACCCGGACGTGGCGGGGCTGGTCTACCGCACCGACCAGCTCGCGTTCGCGGACCGCACGCGGGTGCTGTTCGAGGTGAAGGACGGGCCGCCGATCCGCTACGCCGTGGCACTCGTCGCGGGCGGGGCGAACGCGGAGGCGGCGCGCGGGTTCCTGGCCTTCGTGTCGGGGCAGGACGCGGCGCAGCTGTTCGCGCAGCGCGGCTTCATCCCCATGTCCAACCAGACGGCCGCCGCGCCGTGAGCGAGCCGGCGCTGCGCGCGCTGCAGTCCAGCGTCGTCTGGGCCGGGGTGGCGATGCTGATCGTCATGGTGCCGGCGACGCTCGTCGCGTATCTCCTTGCCCGGCGCGAGTTTCCGGGAAAGCGCGTCGTCTCCTCCCTCTTCTCCCTTCCCCTCGTCCTGCCGCCCACCGCCGTGGGCTACCTGCTCCTGCGCCTGTTCGCGTACGACGGGCCGCTGGGGCGGGGGACGATCGGCCTGGACCTGGACGTGATCCTCACCTGGAAGGCCGTCGTCGTCGCCTGCGCGGTGATGGCGATGCCGCTGGTCGTGCGCACGGCGCGCGTGAGCTTCGAGGGGGTCGATCCGCGCTACGAGGACATCGCGCGGACGCTGGGGCACGGGCGCGCGGCGACATTCCTGCGCTTCACCCTCCCCCTCGCCGCGCGCGGGCTCCTCGCGGCGCTCATCCTGGGCTTCACCCGCGCGCTGGGCGAGTTCGGGGCGACCATCATCCTCGCCGGCAACATCCCCGGGCGCACGCAGACCTTGGCGACGGCCATCTTCAGCGCGCAGCAGGCCGGGCGCGAATCCGAGGCGAATCTCCTCCTCGCCGTGGCCCTGATCGCGGGGTTCGCGGCGGTGTACGCGACCGAGGCGCTGTCGCAGACGCGGGTGGCGGCGCGGAGATGAACGGCGCGCCGCCGCTGTCCGTGCAGGTGCGCCTGCCGCTGGACCGCTTCGAGCTGGAGGCCGACTTCACCACCACGCACCGGGTGACCGGCGTCTTCGGCGTCTCGGGCTCGGGGAAGACGACGCTGCTGGAGACAGTGGCGGGGCTGCGCCGCGGCGCGCACGGCGTGGTCCGCTTCGGGGACGACGTCTGGCAGGACAGCGGGCGCCGCGCGTGGGTGCCGCCGGAGCGCAGGGGGATCGGGTACGTGCCGCAGGACTCGCTGCTCTTCCCGCACCTGGACGTCCGCGGCAACCTGCGCGCGGGGGAGGGAAGGGCGGCGCGGAACGGCCACCGCGGCGACGTGTCGCTGGATTCCGTCGTCCGCGTGCTGGAGCTGGGGCCGCTGCTGGGCCGCGCCGTCCGCACGCTCTCCGGAGGCGAGAGGCAGCGCGTGGCGCTGGGGCGCGCGCTCTGCTCCGGGCCGCGGCTGCTGCTGCTGGACGAGCCGCTGGCCTCGCTCGACGCGGCGCTGCGCCGGCGCGTGCTCCCCTTCCTGGCGCGGGTGCAGGCCGAGTTCGCGCTCCCCATCCTCCTCGTCTCGCACGACCCCGTCGAGGTGCAGGCGCTGTGCGATGATCTCATCGTGCTGCGCGAGGGGCGCGTCGTGGCCCGTGGCGAGCCGCGCGCGGTGCTGGCGCGGCCGGACGTCTTCCCGCTCGCCGAGCACGAGGGCTTTCAGAACGTCCTTCCCGCCGTCGTGGTGGAGACACGTGGCGAGACGACGCGGGTGCGGCTGGGGGATGGGACCGGCGGCCCCGCGCTCACCATCCCGCGCGCGGGGACGGCCATCGGCGGGCGGCTGATGGTGGGCATCCCCGCGGACGAGGTGATGCTGGCGCTGGAGCCGCCGGCCGGCATCTCCGCCCGCAACGCCATCCCCGCGCGCGTCGAGTCGGTGGAGACGGCGGGCGCGCTGCACCTCGTCTCCGCCCGCATCGCCCCCGGCGCCCCGCCGCTCGTGGCCGAGGTGACGGCGGACGCGCTCGCGGACCTCCACATCGCCCCCGGAACCGAACTGTATCTCCTCCTGAAGACCAGCGCGATCACCGTCTACGAGGACGATAGATAGAAGCGAGGGCTCATACGGGGTGTGTCGATCCGCCTCCACCCGGACGTCATCCTGAGGCCGGCCACGCTGTAGTTGCCCCCGCAGAACGGATTGCAGGCCGAAGGATCGATAGCCGGGGCCGCACGTGCGCTGCCGGATCGCACGATCGATCCCGAACCCGGTATCCGTGCATCTCGCCGAGTCACGTGCTGCCGGGCTATGGATCCATCGGCTTTGCGACCTTCTGCACGGTCGATGAGAACAGTGTGGCCGGCCTCAGGATGACGTCGGTCGGGTGGGGCGTGGAACCCATGAATCGGTTCCGGATTGGTGAATCCATTCTTTGGGATGACGAAGCAGCCCGGAGGCCAAGCGGCCTCCGGGCTGTCGTTCGTCCGTCATGGAGTCGACGGGATTACGGGTGCTGGTGGTGCCCGCCACCCGGACCGTCGCCGTGGCCGCCGCCCGTGCCGGTGCCGGGGCCCATGCCGTTGCCGCCGCCGGTTCCGGAGCCCGGGCCCGAGCGCGGCCGCGCTCCTCCGCGCGCCGGCGGCGGAGCCAGGCCGCGCAGCACGGGCGCGGGGTGCGCCTGCAGGAACGAACGCGACTCGGTGAGCGAGGGGAAGATGCCGATCAGCTGCATCATCCCCCGCTCCTCGTGGCCCAGGATGTGGCAGTGCATCACGAACTTGCCCCACGGCGTGCCGCAGTCCTGGCACCCGTCGAAGTCGTCGTAGCGCTGCCGGATGGTGACCACGCCCGGGCGCGTGGGCCCGCCGATGGGCGTGAACGGGAGCGGGAGCGGTACCACGTCGGACCACACGGGGTGCCCGCCGGCGGCGGCCGTGTTCAGGAACGCGTAGTACGGGGCGAACGGGTCGGTGGGCCCGTACTCCACGCGCATGATCTGGAAGGGGTTGATGTGGATGTGGAACGGGTGGTTCTTCGACGTCCCCCGGTTCTGGATGATCCACGTCTGGCTGTCGCCCAGCACCATCGGCAGCTGCGTGCCCCCCGCGTTCACGGGGATGTACAGCGAGGTGTCGTTGAAGCGCATATAGGGGTTGGCCACGGTGCCCAGGTAGAACTGCGTGGGCGTCTGCTTGCTCCTGTTCGCGTAGGCGGTGTCGTTGAACACCACGTACGCCGTGTCGCGCGTGGCCCCCACGTTGGCCAGGAAGCCGGGCAGCGGCGGCAGCTGCTGCGGAAGCTGCGTGGCGTACGTGTCGCCCGGATTCGGCGCCACGATGCGGAACGAGGCGATGCGCCCCGGCGCCTGCAGGATTCGCGTCTGCCTCAGCACGCGCACCTTCCGCGAGCCGCGCTCGGTGCGCACCGACTGCACCCGCAGCTCGAAGGTGCCGCGCGACACGTTCGGCGCCTTCACGAACATGTCCAGCCGGTTCCCGGGGTAGATCCAGAGCGCCGTGTCGGGGTGCGCCGGGTCGTAGTTCGCGTTGTCGTACTGCACCCCGTCGCGCGCGATGTCGTAGAACTGCGGCAGGTTGGTGGACGACGAGAAGAAGATCTTGAACTCGGCCGAGTTCGAGATGTTCTCGTTCACCAGCCGCAGCCGGATCACCTCGCCCGGCCGGATGGGGATCTGCGCCGCGCCCAGGCCGTTCACCGTGGTGCTCGCCGAGAGCCCGGCGTCGATCAGGTTCATCATGGTGTCCACCTGCTGCACCGCCGCCAGCACCTCGCGGATGTGGTTCGCGGCCGTTAGCGAGTCCAGGCCGTAGGCGGGCTGGCGCACGATGAAGGCGCCCGACATGGCGTTGCTCACCTGCAGCGCCACCGACCCGTGCTTGTGCGGGTGGTACCAGTGCGTTCCCGGCGACTGGTTCTGCGGGATGCGGAACGAGTACTGGAAGTTCTGCCCCGGCGCGATCTCCAGCAGCACGTTGTCGCCCGAGTCCGCGGGCGTCACGTGGAACCCGTGGAAGTGCATGTTCGTGTAGGTGGGCCCGTGGAAGCAGTCCTGCATGGTGTCGCGCCCCGCGTTTGCGGCGGGGTAGCTCATGCAGTGGTCGTTGTCCGACGCGCCCAGGCTGTCGATCAGGTTGATGCGCACCCGGTCGCCCGGGTTCACGATGAAGGTGGGCCCGGGGTAGCTGGCGGGGCGGTTCACCTGCGCGCCGTTGGCGCTGAGCAGGCGGTACATCATCAGCTGCTGCGTGGTGGCCGAGTCCAGCGGCACGTGCACCGTGCGCTTCACCACGGCCATGGTCACGTCCAGCACGCCGCCCACGCTCTTCACCGAGTCCGGCTCGCGCCAACCGCCGGTGGCCACGCCGGTGTCGCGCGGCGACGGGCCGGGCACGCCGCGCGGGGCCGGGCCCGCGCTTCCGCTGCTGGCTGCGGCGGCCAGGAGCGCGGCCGCCGCGCCCGCCGCGGCCAGGAACGGAAGCGCGCGCCGGCGCCGGGGCGGCGCGGCCGGGCCGGGTGCCGGAGGGGCGGTGCGGGTTTCCATCGCGGTTCCTTTTGCTTGGGTGAGCGGCGGGACTGCGGGTGATTTTCCGTCGAGCCCGGCGGCGGCGTTTCCACCGGCCGGCGGCACCATCGAAGGCGCGCCGATGGTGCCATCGAACACAACTGCAACGTGAATCCGTTACAGTGGCGTTCGTGGGACGAACTGTCAAGAATGGGGTGGAGATTCCCTGCGGCGTCGGCCAATCCCTGCAGGCGAATACCGGATTTCCGCGGTTCGGCGCAAGCGGGATGGCGTGCGGCGGATGACCGGTTTTCGCCACGACTCGCGTCCACGGGCGATCGTCGGCGCGCCGCCTTGCAGGGGACGGCGCCCGGCGGCCGCACGTTTTCCGCGCCCGTCCGAATGCTTCCGGGCGGGCGCGCGACGCGCGGCGTACGGGGGACTAGGCGTATCCGTCTCCCGCATATAGATTTGGCGCTCTCACCCCAATCCAGTTCAGCGGCAGATCCGATAAACTCCGCCGCGTTCAACCTCACCCGCCGAGGGATTCATGACTCGCAAGCTGCTGACGGAAGTCATCGGCACCTTCTTCCTGGTGCTGACCATCGGGCTCACCGTCACCGCCGGGCTGCCGCTGGCGCCGCTGGCCATCGGCGCCGCGCTGATGGTGATGGTGTACATGGGCGGTGCCATCTCGGGCGCGCACTACAACCCGGCCGTCACGGTGGCCGTCCTCCTCCGCGGCAAGATCGCCGTGGGCGAGGCGGCTGCGTACATGGTGGCACAGGTCGCGGGCGCCACGCTGGCGGCGCTGGCGGTGTACGGCATCGTGGGGCAGACCTTCGTTCCCGCGCCGGCGGCCGGTGCTTCCGCCGCGGTGGTGCTCGGGGTCGAGGCGCTGTTCACCTTCGCGCTGGCGCTGGTGGTGCTGAACGTGGCGACCACGCGCGAAACGGCCGGCAACTCGTACTTCGGCCTGGCGATCGGGCTCACGGTGATGGCGGGCGCCTTCGCGGGCGGGCCGGTTTCCGGCGGCGCGTTCAACCCGGCGGTCGGGCTCGGCCCGGCGATCGTGACGGCGCTGCTGGGCAGCGCCCCGGTCGCGCACGTCTGGTTCTACGTCGCGGGGCCCATCGTGGGCGCGGCGCTGGCGGCGGCCGCCTTCCGCGTGCAGCACCCCGCGGAGTTCGAGCCGGTCTCGGTTCCGTTTCCCGCCGGCCTGAAGCAGTCGGCCGACGAGCCGGCGGTCGCTTCCGAGGCCTGAGCCTGAGCCTCTCCGCAAATCACGACCGGGCGCCGATCTTTTCGGCGCCCGGTCGTTTTTGTTGTCGTTCCGCGCGTCCGGGGAGGGTGAAAGGAGGTAGGTAGTGTGCGCCGATGCCGCGGAATGAGCGGATCAGCCTCGCGCAGTTTGCGAGGCTTCCCGTAGTTGTTGCTGCGACTTCAGTCGCCGGTGACGGGCCAGCCCGCGCACCGCTGAATCCGCGCGAGAACGGCCTCAGCCAACTGCGTCATCAGGATGGTGATGCCTCGCTTCTCCGCGTACTGACAACACTCTCTTCAGAAAAAATCCGCGATACTAATCGCATGCCGAGCCGCCCGCCACCACCCCGCGGCATCCGTGCGGCCGTGGGGATCTCAACTCATCGCGGCGCTCGTCATCCTCCTCCCGAACTGTCCTCGTTCATCCTCATCCCTGTAACGCATCGTTGCGCCGGACGGCATTGATCCGGAGCAGATCCATCGCTCCACGGACCCGGATCTATCTTCCATCTTATTGAGAATCCGTCACTTACGCTATCAGCCACGCAGGGCACGACCTCTGCCACTGCTACGCCGTGCGAGTGAAGCTGCTCCCTGGCTCTCCCGCGCGGCCTGAAAAATCAGGTCTCTTCCGTTCCTGAATCGAGGCTTCCCACGATGAGAGCTCCCAATCTCCGGCACCTGGCCGGGTTCGCGCTCCTGCTTCTTCCCGCATTCCTGGCCGCATCGCCCGCCCGAGTGTACGCCGGCTCCGCACGTGCGGACGGGTTCGTCGCCCCGCAGCTCCCGGTTCCCGCGTCTGGCTCGCCCTCGCCGCGCGCGCGGGCGGAGCGGCTCTTCTCGGCCTGCCTGGCGCAGGAGAGCGGGCCGGTGCAGGTGTTCGGGATGATCGACGACGAGACGGGCGACACCCTGGCCGTGCTGCGCGGCAACCGCGTCGCGCTGCGCACCGCCTATCCCGCCGTGCCGAACGCCGCCGCCGCGCGCTGGTTCGCCCAGGGCGAGCGGATGCAGCTGAACGGCGTCACGTACGTGAAGTACAGCGCCCCGCGCGAGCTGGCGCCGGGCACCGTGGGCCCCTTCGCGCGCTACGCCGGCGTCCCCGTCTACGCCGCCGTGGGCGCCGCGAGGCCGGGCGCCGTGTTCGTCGCGCTAGACGGCTGCCGCTTCCAGGAGTTCCGCCCCCGCGCGCAGACTCGCGGCTGAGCGAGCCCGGCACCACCGACCGATAGCGGGCCGGCGACACGATGTCGCCGGCCCGCTTTGCGCAGTTCCGTGCGGTGAGAACATTGATGCCGGAACGACCGTTCTCCCCACACCGATGAAGTCCGCGAAGGCGGCGCGAAGGCGGACTGTGTGCTGTTGTAGCCGCGACGAGATCGAGGCGGACGCGCAAGCCGCGGAGCGCGCCACCCTGGACGCGCTCGACTCCTATCGTGGGGAGTCCTCTTCCTAGCGTCCGCTCGCGGAGGCCGGAGCGGCCGCGGTCACGCCTGCGGCCACCACGCCATCAGCCCGTACGGATGGAACTCCCGCTCGCGCCCGGCGTCGCCGCGGCGGCGGAGCTCGCGCTCGCCGCCTCCGCGCGCGCCGTCGGCGGGGACGATGCGGAGCGTGGGGGCGCGGTGGCTCGCGCGCGGCGTGTCCTGTGTGCGGGCGCGGTCGCGCCAGAGGAGCGGGTGGCCGGGCGTCATCGAAAGGTCCCCGGGCTGACGTCGTAGGTGAAGTGGTGGCGGCCGGTGTCGTCGTCCGCGCCCCAGAAGCCCAGCTGCTCCGCCCAGCGCACGTCCTGGAAGCGGCGGCCGTTCAGCGTCAGGAACCCCGCCGCGCGCGTGGTGACCACGCCCAGCCCGCGCAGGTCGGCCAGCGAGCGCAGCACCGTGCGCCCGCGCTCGGCCACCAGCTTCTTCGCCGCGCCGGGGCCGATGCCGGGGACGCGCACCAGCTCCTCGTACGGCGCGGTGCGCACCTCCACGGGAAAGCGCTCGGGGTGCGCCAGCGCCCACGTCGTCTTGGGGTCGTTCGCCAGCGGCAGGTTCCCCTTGCCGTCGAACACCACCTCGTCCGCCCCGAAGCCGTACTGGCGCAGCAGGTAGTCGGTCTGGTACAGCCGCACCTCGCGCAGCGCGGGCGCGGCGGGCGCCTCCTCCATCGGCGTCTCGCGGATGGGGCGGAAGGCGCTGAAGTGCGCGTGGTGGATGCCGCCCTTCGCGTACAGCTCCGTCACCTTTCCCACCAGCGTGCGGTCGCTGTCGGGCGTGGCGCCCACCACGAACTGCATCGTCATCCCGCTCGTCCCGCCGGGGCGCAGCGGGTCGGCCGGGCGCCCCATCGCCTTCTCCTCGCGCTCGCGGACCACCTGGCGGCGGGCGCGGTCCAGCGACTCCAGCGCGGTGTCGAGGCTCTTCTCCGGCGCGATCCGCGCGAGCGAGCTGCCGCAGGGCGCCTCCAGGTTCAGCGACACGCGGCTGGCCAGCGCCGTCAATCGCTCGATCTGCGCGGGCTCGGCGCCGGGAACCATCTTCACGTGCACGTACCCGGCGAAGCGGTGCTTCACCCGCAGCAGCTCCAGCACGGTGATCAGGTCGTCCATCACCTTGGTCGGCCGGCCGGGGATCCCCGTGGTCAGGAACAGCCCGCTGCACCAGCCGCGGCGGTGCGCCTCCAGGAAGATGCGGACCAGCTCCTCGGGCTTCAGCAGCGTGCGGGGCATGCTGCGGTCGCGCCGCATGGGGCAGTAGTGGCAGTTGAACGAGCAGGCGTTGGTCATCAGGATGCGCATCAGCGACACCTTGCCCACCTGCGTGCGCAGCTGCCGGATGTTCAGCGGCCGCAGCGCGCCCACCTCCTTCGCGTGCCGCAGCCGCGGGGGCAGCACGCGCGCCTTTCCGCCGGCGCCCTCGTGGTCGTCGCCCGCCATCTCCATCAGGATGTCCAGCTTCCGCTCCAGCGGCATGTCCGCGTCCATCTGCGCCTCCCTCTCCGCTTCGGAATCCGTTCGGTATCCGAATAAAAGGCGAAGACCGTCCCGGCGCAAGTGTCTCGTCGTCGACGGCTGGAACCGCGGGGTTCGGGCGTGTTTGGCGCCGAGGCGCCAAACCGGGCTGCGCGCGCCGTAGGCAACGATACGACTGTTGCCAACGGCGCCGGGCCCCCGGCGGGTCCGGCTTTCCCCCACCATCATCTCCACGCTCCGTCATCGGTTCGGCCGCCCCGCCGGGGTCCCGGCCCTTCGGGCGCGCATCTCTCACGCGGCCATGGCGGCGGCTCTCACCCAGACGACGAACGGCGCCGCGCCGGATCGACATCCTCGTGCCGGTGATCCTCTCCCGACGCCCCTCTCCGGACCACGCGGCCATCCTTCCCGCCGTACCGCCGGCTGACGGCCGGAAAAAGAAGCAGAGCCGCGGACGACTCTCCGCGGCTCTGCTTCTTCATGGCCTGCCCGTGGCGAGGTGCTCAGCAGTCGGTGGTGCAGTGGAAGGTGCATCCGCTGGGGAGGCAGCTGGGGCCGCACGTACCTTCGATGATGGTCTGGGCCCCCTCCACGGTGCCCCGCTCATCCAGCGGAGCGTCGGTGACGAAGCCCTCCACGTGGAGCTGGTCGAGGTCGAGCTGCAGCTTCTTCATGTGTTCTCCCGGAGATTGGAGTTCCTGGAATGCTCCCGAAAGGCGTCCGTGCACACCCCGGTATCCATGCGTGCCGCAGCGAGTGAGACGGCGCTGGCGCGGAGGGAGCGTCCGGAGCATGCGCTCATGCCCCGTCTCAGCTACACCCCGTACCTCGGCAACGGTCGCATCCGGGCGCTCGCCGGGACAAACGCAAGGTTTGCGTAGCGGGAAGGAGAATCGGAGGCGGGTGCGGTCATCTCCGCCGGCCCGGTTGCTCGCGCGGGGCCGGGGATCTAGTCTTCCGCAGACCGTCCGCCGCTCACCGACATCTTCATCCCCATGATCACAGCCATTCCGCTGATCGCCGCCGCGCTGGCGGCCGCGCCGTCCGCCAGGCCGCACGCGGCCTCCATCCCCAACTCCACCCTCGCCGCCGTCCAGGACACGCTGCGCGGGCGCGTGACCGACGCGTTGGGGCGGCCGGTTGCCGCGGCGCAGGTCACCGTGCTGGAGCTGCAGCGCGGCACCCGCACTGGCCGCGACGGCAGCTTCGCGCTGGGCGGGCTTCCCGCGGGCGCGTACACGCTGCGCGTCACCGCGCCGGGGTTCGCCACCGAGACGCGGGTCATCACCGGCCACGAGGACATCCCGAACCTCACGGTGGCGCTGCAGGAGCGGACGTTCGAGCTGGAGACGGTGGCCGTCACCGCGTCGCGGTCTCCCGACCTCATCTCCAGCTCGCCGCTCCCGGCGTCCACGCTGGGGCCGGAGCGCCTGCGCCGCGAGCATTCCGTCTCCCTCGCGCGCAGCCTGGCCACCCTCCCTGGCGTGCGCGCGCTGACCACCGGCGAGCAGGTGGGGAAGCCGGTGATCCGCGGCCTCTTCGGGGCGCGCGTGGCGGTGCTGGCCGACGGGCTGCGGCTGGAGGACTACTCGTGGAGCGACGAGGACGCGCCGTCGGTGGACGCGCGGCTGGCCGAGCGCGTGGAGGTGATCCGCGGCCCCGCCAGCCTTCTCTACGGATCGGACGCCGTGGGCGGCGTGGTGAACGTGATCCCCGAGGCGCTTCCGGACGGCTCCGGGCGCCCGTTCATGCGCGGCGGCGTGGAGACGTACTTCGCCAGCGGCAACCTGGAGGGGGGACTGGTGGCCCGCGGCGAGGGAGCGACGGGGAGCTTCGGCTGGCGCGCGACGGTGATCGGCCGCATGGGGCAGGACGTGCACACGCCCGACGGCGAGATCCCCAACACCGGCTTCGGCGCGGTGAACGGCGAGGCGGCGGTGGGGATGAGCCGCGGCTGGGGGACGCTGGCGCTGCGCTACCAGCGCTATGGCGGCGAGTTCAAGCTCCTCGAGGCCGACGGGCCGGTGACCATCGACGCCGCCGCCGCGAGCCGGCGCGGCGCCATCTCCGCCGCGGAGGAGGAAGAGGAGGAGGGCGGGCCCGAACGGAAGCTGTCGGATGACCGGCTGCAGCTTTCCGGCAACTTCCCGCTCCCCGGCGTGCGCATCGAGACGCGCGCGCAGCTGCAGCGCCACGTGCTGCAGGAGGTGGCCGACGAGCCGGTCGTCCCCGTCGCCGCCGGCGTCGCGGCGCAGGCGGAGGGGAACGAGAGCGTGCAGTTCGACCTGCTGCTGAACACCTTCACCGCCGACGTGCTGGCGCACCTGGCCCCCGGCGGCTACGGCCAGGCCACGCTCGGCGTCTCGGGGCTGGCGCAGCGCAACGACTCGCGCGGCCCCGAGCTGCTGGTGCCCGACGCCAGCATCGCCTCGGGCGGCGCGTTCGCGGTGTGGCAGAACGACTTCGGGCCGCTGCGGCTGATGGCCGGCGCGCGCGTGGACCACCGCTGGCTCACCGCCAACGACGTCCCCGCGCTCGGCCTGCCCAGCGACGACGAGCGGAGCTGGACCGCGGCGTCGTGGAACGCGGGCGCGGTGCTGGGCGTGGCCCGCGGGCTGGCGCTGACGGCGGGGGTGGGCCGCTCGTGGCGCGCGCCCACGCTCTTCGAGCTGTACGCCAACGGCCCGCGCATCGGCGAGGCACGCTTCGACGTGGGCGATTCCACCCTCACGCAGGAGCAGGGGCTGGAGATCGACGGCGGGGTGCGGTGGACGGGCGCCACGGCGCGCATGGAGGTCTCCGTCTTCCGCAACGCCATCGACGACTTCATCGTCACCGCGCCGACCGACGTGTTCATCGGCGGCCTGCGCGTGTTCCGCACCACGCAGACCGACGCGCTGCTGCGCGGCGTGGAGGCGCAGGCCGAGGTGCGCGTGCTGCGCCCGCTCACGCTGCGCGGCGTGTTCGACTACGTCCGCGGCACGGAGCGGGGGACGGGCGAGGACCTGGCGCTGATCCCGCCCGCGCGCGGCCGCGCCGAGGCCGAGTACCGCCCCGGCAGCCTGTTCGGCCTGGGGAGCGGCTACCTTTCCGCCGGCGTGGAGATGGTCGCCAAGCAGACGCACGCCGCGGAGGACGAGCTGGCGCCCGCCGGCTACGCGCTGCTGGACGTGGGCGGCGGGTTCGAGCGGCGCTTCGGCCCCCGCAGCTTCCGGGTGGACCTGCAGGTCCGCAACGCGCTGGACACCGCCTACCGCAGCTTCCTGAACCGCTACAAGGAGTTCGCGCTGGACCCGGGGCGGAGCATCGTCCTGCGCATCGCGACGGGGATCTGAGGCGGGGAAGTACGAAAGTACGAGGAGTACGGAAGTACGAAACTGCGTCGGTAGATGGAGAAAGCCGCGGCGTCCGGACGGGCGCCGCGGCTTCTGCATCGGTCCACGTCCTTTCGGCCGTGGCATCGCCGCGGTGCCGGGGCATCGGCGCAGCCGAGACCGCCCCGGGTTGAAAACCCCGGGCTACAAAAGCACAAAGTCCCTCCGGGACTGCAAGGCGGCATTCCGGCGAGTGGAAAGGCTGCAGGCGATGCCGGGGGAGATGCGTCGATGGAAAGGACGAGAAGGCTTGCCCGCGCTTCTCCCGCGCCCCATTCCTGTGGAGCGGCATGATTCACATCTCCCCACCATTCCCCTCGATCGTCATCCCCCATGCGTCTCGACGAAACGGTAGTGGAAGTTCCGGCACCGGCCGCCGGACCGGAGCTGGAGACCGGCGGGGACGGCGGCGCCGGAGCGGGCGGCTACGGGAAGCAGCACCGCGGGGGCGCGGCGGCGTACGAGGCGTACTTCGCGGGGATGGACGCGTCGGTGCAGCAGAAGATCGCGCTCACCACGGCGCACTTTCCCGCGCGCGGCCGCATCGCCGACATGGGGTCGGGGTCGGGGCGGGGGACGTACGACCTGGCCTGCCTCTACGGGGGCCTGGAGCTGGTGGGGGTGGACATCAACCCCGTCTCGGTCCGGATGTCGGAAGCGCACTACCGCCGGCCGAACCTCTCCTACGCCGTGGGCGACATCGCCGACCAGGTCTTCCCTGACGAATCGCTGGACGGCATCCTGGACTCGTCGGTCCTCCACCACGTGAGCAGCTTCAACGGCTTCGACGTGGGGCGCGTGCTGGCGGCGCTCGACAACCAGGTGGCGCAGCTGAAGACGGGCGGCGTGATCATCGTCCGCGACTTCGTGGTGCCTGAAGGCCCCGAGGAGGTTTTCCTCGACCTGCCTTCGGGCGATGGGATGCAGGAGGGCGACGTGGCCGGGCTGTCGACCGCCGCGCTGTTCGAGCGCTTCGCGCGCGACTGGCGCAGCAGCCTGAACCGCGGCGGGCCCCTCCCGCACGAGCGCCTGGAATCGCCACGCGAGGGGTTCGCGCGCTACCGGGTGGCCTCGCGCGCGGCGGCCGAGTTCGTGTTGCGCAAGGACTACCGCGCGGACTGGGACACGGAGCTGCTGGAGGAGTACACGTACCTCTCGCAAGCCGAGTTCGAGGCGGCGTTCCGCGCCCGCGGGCTGCGCGTGGTGGTTTCCGCGCCCATCTGGAACCCGTGGATCGTGGCGAACCGCTTCGAGGGGCGCTTCCACCTGTCGGATCTGGACGGACGGCCGCTCCCGCCGCCGCCCACCAACTACCTGATCGTGGGCGAGAAGGTGCGCCCGGGCGGCGGAGTGGAGCTGGTGGAGACGGGCGGAAGCGACCGCTCCGCGCCGGGGTTCCTGGGGCTCACCTGGCACCGGGAGACGCGAACCGGGCACGTGATGGAGCTGGTCGAGCGCCCCAACCTGACGGTGGACCTGGTGCCCTGGTTCGAGGAGAACGGGCAGCTCTTCGTCTACGCCAAGAAAGGCTTCCCGCGCCCCATCGCCAACGCGCGCGCGGAGCAGCCGCGGCCCAGCCGCTCGTCCATCTCCGGCTACATCACCGAGCCCCTGAGCGCGATCGTGGTGCCGGACGAGGCGCCCGACGCCGCCGCGCTGCGCATCCTGGCGGAGCGGGCCGGCTTCGCTCCCGGGGACGTGGTCCGCCTGGGCGAGCCGTTCCACTACTTCACCTCGCCGGGCGGGGTGAACGAGCGCGTGGCGGCGCGCCTCGTCCAGGTCCGCCCGCGTCCGGCGGACGCCCCGCCGTTCTCCAACTACACGAGCTTTTGCGAGGCGGGAACGGTGCGCGAGCTGGACGCCGCGCAGGTGCTGCGGGCGTGCCACGTGGGCGGGATGTTCGACGCGCGCCTGGAGATCAGCGTCTACCGCCTGCTGCGCGAGCGGGGCCGCGGCCTGGGCCCCTGGATCGGCGCCGCGCTCGATCTGGAGGTGCAGACGCCGCCGCCCGGGTTCGCGGCGGGCGCCGCCGCCCTCGTCCCGGAGCGCCGGGCCGCCTTCGACGCGCCGTCCACCGACGGCACGCTCCGCTTCCTCGCGGTGCGGGAGGGGATCTTCGCCGAGCGCGACGGGGCGGGGAACGTGCTGGCCACGGTGCCGTTCGAGTACGTGGTGCCGCGGCGGCTGAGCGTCAACACGCTGGTCGCGCTCCCGGTGGCGAGGACGGCGGACGGCGTCTTCGTGGGCGTGGAGCACCGCGACCTCCCGGCCGTCCAGCACTTCACGGGGAGCTCGGCGCTCGCGGCGCCGCCGGCGTGGCGGCTCCCGCCCACGGTGGCGCACCGGTGGGAGCTGGGGCCGCTGGTGGCCGAGGCCGTCGCCCGCGAGTTCGGCCTGCGCGTGCGCCGCTCGTGGGAGCTGGGCGGTCCGTACCTGGCCACCCCCGGCGTCACCCCCGAGACCCTCTACCCCTTCGCCGCCGAGGTCGATCTCGCCGCGGCCGCCGAATCGCCCCTGCGCTTCGTCCACGTGGACGATCTCGCCGCGAACCCTGGCGCCATCGAGAGCGCGAACCTGCTGATCGCCGCCAACCGCCTGATCCACGCCCTGGGCCGGTAGATCCCCGCTCCACACGCACGGCGGTGGCGATCTCAGATCATATGGATTCGTAAGCGCCGATGCCGCGGAATGAGCGGATCAGCCTCGCGCAGTTTGCGAGGCTTCCCGTAGTTGTTGCTGCGACTTTAGTCGCCGGTGTGGGGGCCAGCCCGCGCACTTTCTAACCAGGTGAGTTCTCGGGCGTTCTGGTCCTCCGGATTCTCTCCGGGTGAAACGCGGAGATCGGCAGCGCACGTGCGACCTCGCCCACAGATCCTTCGGCCTGCAACCGTTCGTGCGAGGGAAACGACAGTGTGGCCGGCCTCAGGATGACGTCTCACTCTGGTTCGGAATCATCACCGCGCCCGCGGGTCCATCCACCAGCGCTCGACGCCCACCCAGTCGCCGCGGGCGTCGAGGGCCACGCCGTGCACGCGGCGGCCGATGCCGACCAGGCGGTTGGAGAAGTACAGCAGCGTCGACGGCTGGTCGGCGGAGATGCGCTCCTGGTAGCGCCACCAGAGCGGGAGCGCGGCGCGGCGGTCGGCCACCAGCTGCACCGAGTCCATCAGCCGGTCCGCCTCGGGGCTGCAGTAGCCGCTGAACTGCAGCGGCTGGCTGCGCTTGGCACACGCGTACACGTCCGAGTCGTCCAGGTGGAACTCGGGCTTCCACCCCAGCACCATCGCGTCGAAGTCGCGCTTCCGCGCGTCGCTGGCCTGGGCCAGCAGCGTGTTGAACTCCACCTCGCGCACCTCCACCGCCACGCCAATCCGCTTCAGGTCGGACTGCACGATCTCGGCGATGTCGCGGCGCTCCTGGTTGCCGTGCGGCACCTTCAGCGTGAAGCGGAACGGCCGCCCGTCCGCCGACTCCAGCACGCCGTCTCCATCCCGGTCGGCGAACCCGGCCTCCGCGAGCAGCTTTCGCGCGGCGGCGGTGTCGTGGCGCATCCCCGCGCCGGCGCGCGGGTCGTGCATCCACAGCTCCGGCGCGACGGTGGAGTTGGCCACGCACCCGTAGCCGGCGCGCACCGCGTCCACCAGCCGTGCGCGGTCGATCGCCATCGTCATCGCCCGGCGCACGCGCGCGTCGCCGAACGGGGGGCGGCGCTCGTTCCAGGTGATCTGCTCGTAGCTGAGATCGGGGAAATCGACCAGCGTGGCCCGGTCCGACGCCTTCACCCGCTCGGCGAACGGCGGCGGCATGCCGGGATAGATATCGACCCCGCCGGTCAGCAGCTCCGTCAGCAGCGTCGCAGGCTCGGGGATCACGCGGTAGACCAGGCGGTCGGCGTAGGGACGGCCGCCCAGCTCCTGCGGCCAGCGGGGATTGGCCTCGAACACCCACTGCTGCCCGGGCGAGCGGGAGACGAAGCGGAACGGGCCGTTGCCGACCGGCCGCTGCGTGCCGAACGGGTGCCCCGCCATCCGCTCCGGCGGCACGCCGCGCAGCACGTGCTCGGGCACCGGCGCGAAGGTGCGCCACACGTCCATGTACTCGGCGTGCGGGCGCAGGCGGACGCGGAAGGTGAACGAGTCCACCGCCTCCGCATCGCCATAGAAGGTCCACAGCCCGGCGTAGATGTACCCGGTCTTCGGGTTGCGGGTGAGGTCGTAGCTGAACTTCACGTCGTACGCGCTGGTCCGCACCCCGTCCTGCCACCAGACGTCGTCGCGCAGATGGAAGGTCAGCAGCGTGGTGTCGCGGTTGATCTCCCAGCTCTTCGCCAGCCGGGGGACGGGCTGCAGCTTCGCGTCGTAGGTGATGAGCGGCGTGAAGAGCACGAACTGCTGCATGTACAGCGCGTTCTGCACCTGCCACGTCAGCGGGCTGATGTCGGAGATGTCGCTGGTGGACCCGATCACCAGCGTCCCCCCGTACCGCGCCGAATCGCCCGCGGCGGTGCGCTGCGGCCCGCGCGTGTCCGCCACGCAGGCGGCGAGGGCGAGAATGAGCGCGGGGAAGATGACGCGATCGCGGAGCCGCATCGGGATGGGAAGGGAAGGGGGATGGGGACGGCGGTGAAATCGAAACTCTTGCCGGTCGAGCGAGCCACGTCAACTTAGACGGACTGTCGGCAGGCCGGACACTTCATCGCGGAAGGCTGTGAGATGCACCGGATCGTCGATTCGCGGCTCGTCCTCGCCGTCCGCGACCTGCGCGAGTCCACGCGGTTCTACGTGGACGTGCTCGGGTTCCGCCGCGACTTCGGTGACGGCACCGACGGCTGGAGCTTCCTCTCGCGCGACGCCTTCAAGGTGATGCTGGGCGAATGCCCGGACGAGCCGCCCGCGAGCGAGCTGGGCGACCACTCGTACGTCGCCTACCTGCGGGTCGAAGGGGTGGACCAGCTTCACGAGGAGGTGTCCGCGCGCGGGGCGCAGATCCTCTCGGACCCCGCCGACAAGCCGTGGGGCCTGCGCGAGTTCGCCCTCCGCACCCCCGATGGGCACCGCATCACCTTTGGCGAGCCCATCCCCGCCGCCGGCTGAATCTTCCAAACTTTACAGCCGGCATCCATTCTCCCTCATCCCCCCGGAGGTGCGCCATGCTGCTCATCCGCGAGATCATGTACTGCAAGCCCGGCAAGGTGCGGCCGCTGGTCGAGAAGTTCCTCGCGATGGCCAAGCTGGGCGAGCAGAAGGGATGGGGGAAGATGCGCGTAATGACCGACCTCAGCGGCGAGCGCTACTGGACGCTGGTGTCGGAGATGGAGGTCGCGAGCATGGAGGAGTTCATGAAGATGGGCCCCGGCGCCGACGATCCCGACGCGCAGGAGTTCGCCAGGATCATGGAGGGCTACCACGACCTGGTCGAGTCCGGCCGCCGCGAGATCTATACGATCGAGGGGTGATCTCCACGCGTTCGTGGCGCGGCTGCTCATCCCGGCGATCAGCCGCCGCCCGCGTTTTCTCGCGCAGACTCCACCAGCCGCTTACCCCCAACCTCTTCAATCCTATGAAGACGTGCCCATTTTGCGCAGAACAGATTCAGGATGCAGCGATCGTTTGCAAACATTGCGGGCGAGAGTTGGGGGCCACGAGTGCTTCGCGTTCACAGTCGTCTGGTGAAACCAAGAATAGCAGTGGACTTGTCAAGGCGTTGCTATTTCTCGTGATCTTCGGCGTGATCATGTGGACGAGCGGGTTATTCTCAGTTGCGGATCAGTCCGGACGGGCGGTGCTTCCTCAGTCGTTTGGTGCTCCTCCACCCGTCGTAACAGCTGCCGAGTTCGCCATGATCCAGGATGGCATGACCTACCAGCAGGTCGTCGGCATCATCGGAGCACCAGGTGACCAGCTAAGCGCCAGCAGCATAGCTGGATACCGAACAGTCATGTATTCCTGGACGAACTCCAACGGTTCGAACATGAATGCGATGTTCCAGAATGGGAAACTGATCCAGAAGGCGCAGTTCGGTCTACCATAGCTCCTGGTTTGAGCGATAGCTCGACGGTTCGTCCCATTTCCGTTGACCCGCTCCCGCTTGCGGGCTACGTTCGGCGCATCCGCCCCACACGCATGTTCACAGACGCGCACATGTCGATGCCGAACCCCAATCCCACCCGCCGCCGCGCGCTCGCCCTCGCGCTCGTGGCCGCCTCCGCGCTGGCGGCGCAGGCGGCGCGCGCGCAGGTGCCCGCGACGCAGCTGGCGCCGCTGAAGGTGGTCGATCCCGCGATGGTCGACACCACCGTGAAGGCGTGCTCCAACTTCTTCCAGTTCGCCACCGGCAGCTGGCTGAAGAACGACACCATCCCCGCCGCGTACTCGTCGTCGGGCGTGGGGCGCGACATGCAGGAGCGCAACGAGCTGGTGGTGCGCGCGGTGCTCGACGACGCGGCCCGGCGCCGCGCCACGCTCCCCGCCGGCAGCACGGAGCGCAAGCTGGGGACGTACTACGCCAGCTGCATGGACTCCACCACCGCCGAGCGCGCCGGGCTGGACCCGGTGCGCCCCATGCTCGCGCGCATCGCCGCGGCACAGACGCGGGCCGCGGTGCTGGCGCAGGTGGCGGCGCTGCAGGCCGAGGGGGTAAACATGCTCTTCCGCTACGCCCCCGACGTGGCCCCGCACGACGCCGCGCACTACCTGGCGCAGTTCTACGCCGGCGGGCTGGGCCTTCCCGACCGCGACTACTACACCAACCAGGGCGCATCCGCGGACTCGCTCCGCCGCGCCTACGTGGACCACGTCGCGAGGCTGTTCGTCCTGGCCGGCACGCCCGAGGCCGAGGCACGCGCCGACGCACAGCGGGTGATGGCGCTGGAGACGGAGATGGCGAAGGCGTCGCTCACCCGCGTGGCCCGCCGTGAGCCGTCGGCCACCGACCACCCGATGACGCTGGCGCAGCTGCGCTCCATCACCCCCAGCGTGAACTGGACGGCGTACTTCGCGGGGATCGGCCTCACCCGGCCCGTGGCCAACGTGAACGTGGCCGAGCCCGCGTTCATGCGCCGCGTCTCCGAGCTGCTGGCCACGGTGCCGGTGCGCGACTGGCGTGCGTACCTGCGCTACCACGTGCTCTCCGACGCGGCGCCCTGGCTCAGCACGCCGTTCGTGCAGGAGAACTTCGCGTTCAGCTCGCGCTTCACCGGCGCCAGGCAGCTCCTCCCGCGCTGGAAGCGCTGCCTGCGCGCGACCGACGCCGACATGGGCGAGGCGCTGGGGCAGGCCTACGTGCAGCGCACCTTCCCCCCCGAGGCGCGGGCGAAGGCCAGGCAGGTGATCGACGACATCCGCGACGCCTTCGCGGCGCGGCTGCGCAACCTGGGCTGGATGAGCGAGGCCACCCGCACGCAGGCGCTGGCCAAGCTGGCGCAGATGGGCGAGAAGGTGGGCTACCCCGAGCAGTGGCGCGACTACGCGCGGCTGCAGGTGGCCGAGGGGCCGTTCGTGCTGAACTCGTTCGCCGCCAACCGCTTCGAGTGGCAGCGCCGCGTGAACCGCCCGGGGATGCCGGTGGACACGACCGAGTGGGACATGACCGTGCCCACGGTGAACGCCTACTACGATCCCACCAAGAACGAGATGGTGTTCCCCGCGGGTGCGCTGGTGCCGCAGACCTTCGACCCCAACGCCGACGACGCCGCCAACTACGGCTCGCTGGGCGGGAGCTGGGCCGGGCACGAGCTCACGCACGGCTTCGACGACGAGGGGCGCCACTACGACGCGCGCGGCAACCTGCGCGACTGGTGGACCGCGGCCGACTCGGCGCACTTCGCCCAACAGGCCGACCTCATGGCGGCGCAGTACGGCGGGTACATCCAGGTCGACACCTTCCACGTGAACGGCCGGCTGACGATGGGCGAGAACATCGCCGACTACGGCGGCGCGCTCACCGCCTTCGACGCGCTGCAGCGGGCGCTGGAGCGGCACGGCCGGCCGGGGCTGATCGACGGGTTCACGCCGGAGCAGCGCTTCTTCCTGGCCTACGCGCAGAGCTTCCGCCAGCACAACCGCCCCGAGTCGCTGCGCAACCGCGTCACCGTCGACCCGCACTCGCCCGAGGAGTGGCGGGTGAACGGGCCGCTCTCCAACATGCCGCAGTTCGCGCAGGCGTTCGGCTGCAAGCCCGGAGATGCCATGGTGCGCCCCGCCAGCGCCGTCGCGCAGATCTGGTAGCGTTTTCGGCAGATGGATGAAGCGAATCAGCCCGCCACCGGCACCCCCGGTGGCGGGCTGATTCTCATGCCGAATCTACGGGAGAGCAGGCTTTTCGCCCCATCCCGTGGACGTCATCCTGAGTCGAACACCGCGCTTCGCGCGACCACGATGGATGAAAGGGGGAGGCGCCCTCCAGAGCGGAACCGGCTGCCGAGCCGAACAGCCTCGCGCAGTTTGCGAGGCTTCCCGTAGTTGTTGCTGCGACTTT
>NZ_DATIND010000153.1 GCF_035474595.1 Longimicrobium sp. | reverse complement strand
CTCCCCCACCCCCCCACTTCCGCACTCCCGCACTTCTTTTCGATGCCGCCGCTTTCGCTGATCCTGTTCGACGACGAGGTTTCCGCGCGCTGGGACCCGTTCGCGCTCACCCGCCCCGGCGGCGAGCTGGTGTTCGGGACGATGACGCAGCGCGCGCGCGCCGAGCGCGTGTTCGCCGCGCGGTGCGTGGCCCACCTGGGCGCGGAGCACCTGCGCGGCTTCGAGGAGGCGGGCGCCCCGCCGGTGCTGGGGTACGCCGGGGCGCCGGCGGAGGGCGACCGGCTCTTCATCTCCGCCCGCGCCGTGCCTGCCTGGGGGAGCGGCGAGCTGTGGCGCGAGCGCCGCGGCGGCGCGGGCGCGCTGCTGGTGGGCGACGAGGTGGTCGGCTGGTACGCGCCCGACGGCACGCCGTCTCCCGACGCCGACTTCTTCGTCTGCCCCGGCCGCGTGGTGGACCGCACCGGCGCCGTGGTGCTGCCGGGGAAGACGCTCGGACACGTGTGGGAATTGATGTCGCTCGGCCCCGCGCAGATCGCGGAGGACGTGGAGGGGCTCTTCCCGGGCGCGGCCACGCCGGAGCTGCCGCCGGGCGTCTACGTCCTGGGCTCGCAGCCGGTGGTGGTGGGCGACGGCGTGGTCATCGAGCCCGGCGTGGTGTTCGACACCTCGGGCGGGCCGGTGTGGCTGGACGACCGCTCGCACGTGAAGGCGTTCACCCGCATCGCCGGCCCCGTCTACGTGGGGCGCGGCTCCATCGTGCTGGGAGGGACGATCGAGCAGTCCAGCATCGGCCCCGTCTGCCGCATCCGCGGCGAGTTCGCGGAGAGCGTGTGCCTGGGATGGGTGAACAAGGCGCACGACGGGCACATCGGCCACGCCTACCTGGGCGCCTGGGTGAACCTGGGGGCCGAGACGACGAACAGCGACCTGAAGAACAACTACTCCACCGTGCGCCTGTGGACGCCCGAGGGCGACGCGGACACGGGGGAGATCAAGGTCGGCTGCTTCCTGGGCGACCACGTGAAGACGGGGATCGGACTGCTGCTGAACACGGGCACGGTGGTCGGCGCGGGGAGCAACCTTTTCGGCGCGGCGATGCCGCCCAAGTACGTCCCCCCGTTCAGCTGGGGAACCGGCGAGGACCTCACGGCGTATCGGGCGGACAAGTTCCTGCAGGTCGCGGAGAAGGCGATGAGCCGCCGCAACGTGGAGCTGAGCGACGCCGCGCGGGGGCAGTTCGAGCGCGCATGGCAGCGGGCGCGGGGGGATGAGGGGAAGTGCTGAGTGCTGAGTGCTGAGTGCTGAGTGCTGAGTGCTGAGTGCTGAGTGCTGACGGTCACGCGCCGGTCGCGGACGACGCTCCCCCAGGATGACATTCCCGCGACTCGACGCTAGATTTCGCTCAAGTCCGTTGTCACTTGGAACTTAGGACTTCAGGACTCAGGACTTCTTCTTCTCCTCTCCTCCACCGGAAGCGCTGGCATTTGCGGGTCACGGTCCTTGGCAGCGGCAGCCGCGGCAACGCCATCCTCGTCGAGACGGAGGGCACGCGGGTGCTGGTGGATGCCGGCTTCAGCGGCCGCGACCTGGAGCGCCGGCTGCTGGCCGTGGGCGTGGACCCGACCACGCTGGCCGCGCTGCTGATCACGCACGACCACGGCGACCACACGCGGGGGATGGGCGTGGCGGCGCGCCGCTGGGGCGTTCCGCTCCACCTGACCGACCTCACCCGCAACGTCTGCCGCGCGCTGCTGGACGGCACCGAGAACGTGCGCCCCTACACCAGCGCCGCCCCGGTGGAGATCGGCGGGCTGACGGTGACGCCGTTCCTGACCGTGCACGACGCGGTCGACCCGGTCGCAGTGACGGTGACGGAGACGGCGACCGGGGAGAAGCTGGGGATCGCCACCGACCTGGGCCGCGCGACGGCCACGGTGCGCCACGCGCTGCAGGCCTGCCACGTGCTCGTCCTGGAATCGAACCACGACGAGATCATGCTGCGCGAGAGCCACTATCCGTGGTCGGTGAAGGCGCGCATCGGCGGGAGCCACGGGCACCTGTCCAACCGCGCCGCGGCGGAGCTGGCCCGCGAGCTGTACCACGACGAGCTCTGCGCCGTCGTCCTCGCGCACCTGAGCGAGAACGCGAACCACCCCGCCCTGGCCCACGACGTCGTCGGCGAGACGCTGGAGCGGCTGCGCTACGCCGGCTCGCTCGCCGTGGCCCCGCAGGAGCAGCCGATGGAGACGATCGACGTCACCCGCCTCCGCAAGCTGCGCCTGCCGCAGCAGATGACGCTGTTCTGAAGAAGTGCGTGAGTGCGTGAGTGCGTAGGATTCGCGCGAGAATCGACGACCACTCATCAGTAGCAAGCGCACTTCCGCACTCACGCACTTCCGCACTTTCGGTTGCGTGAGATTCCATGTGAGCGAGGCCGCCGTGGTGATAAGCTGAACCTGGAGGAAGTCACTCAACCAGGAGGAGCTTATGGGAACCACGACGGCCTCGGGAACCGCGGCGGGCGGGGACACGCTGGTGCTGGCGATCGGC
>NZ_DATIND010000152.1 GCF_035474595.1 Longimicrobium sp. | reverse complement strand
AGCCTTGTCGATGTTGTCGAACGAGATGAAGTCGGCCAGCCCCTTGGCGGCCTGGATCCGCGTGATCGCCGCGGTCAGCGTGGTCTTGCCGTGGTCCACGTGGCCGATGGTGCCCACGTTCACGTGCGGCTTGTTGCGCTCAAACTTGGCCTTGGCCATTGGTTTGAATCCTTCCGGTGGTGGTGAATGATGGCTGGTTCGACTCGTCCCGGGGGCTATTAAGACACCCCCGGTCGTTCGAGCCTCCTCAGCCGCGAACCTTGGCCACGATCTCGTCGGCCTTGGACTTCGGCACTTCCTCGTAGTGCGCGAACTGCATGGAGTACACGGCGCGCCCCTGGCTCATGGAGCGGAGCGAGGTCGAGTACCCGAACATCTCCGACAGCGGCACCAGGGCGTTGATCACCTGCGCGTCGTTGCGCTGGTCCATCCCCTGGATCTTGCCGCGGCGGCTGGAAAGGTCGCCGATGACGTCGCCCATGTAGTCGGCGGGGGTGATGACCTCCACGCTCATCATGGGCTCGAGCAGCACGGGGCCCGCGCGGCGCGCGGCCTCCTTGAAGGCCATGCTCCCGGCGATCTTGAACGCGATCTCGCTCGAGTCCACGTCGTGGTAGCTGCCGAACACCAGCTGCACCTTCACGTCGACCATGGGGTAGCCGGCCAGCACGCCGGTGTCCATGGCCTCGCGCATCCCCTGCTCGGCGGGCTTGATGAACTCGCGCGGGATCACGCCGCCCACCACCTTGTCCTCGAACACGAAGCCCTGGCCGGGCTCGGCGGGCGCCATGTTGATGACCACGTGGCCGTACTGGCCGCTGCCGCCGGTCTGGCGGACGAACTTGCCCTCCACCTTCTCGACCGACTTGCGGATGGTCTCGCGGTAGGCCACCTGCGGGCGGCCCACGTTGGCGTCGACCTTGAACTCGCGCAGCATGCGGTCCACCAGGATCTCCAGGTGCAGCTCGCCCATCCCGGAGATGATGGTCTGCCCGGTCTCCTGGTCGGTGTGCACCCGGAAGGTGGGGTCCTCGTCGGCCAGGCGGCGCAGCGCCTCGCCCATCTTGTCCTGGTCGGCCTTGGTCTTGGGCTCGATGGCCACGTCGATCACCGGCTCCGGGAACGTCATGCTCTCGAGCACCACGGGGTGGGCCTGGTCGCAGAGCGTGTTGCCGGTGGTGGTGTCCTTCAGGCCGATGGCCGCAGCGATGTCGCCGGCGCGCACCTCGGGGATCTCCTCGCGCTTGTTGGCGTGCATCTGCAGGATGCGGCCGAAGCGCTCGCGCTTGCCCTTGGTGCTGTTCAGCACGTGCGCGCCGCTGGCGATGACGCCCGAGTACACGCGGAAGAAGGTCAGCTTACCCACGAACGGGTCGGTGGCGATCTTGAACGCCAGCGCGCTGAAGGGCTCGTCGTCGGTGGCGTGGCGCTCGACCGGCGCGTCGTCGTGCTCCGGGTCGGTTCCCTTGATGGCGGGGATGTCGACCGGGGCCGGCAGGTAGTCGATGACCGAGTCCAGCAGCTGCTGCACGCCCTTGTTCTTGAAGGCGCTGCCGGTGAGCACCGGCGTCATGGCGCCCGCGATGGTGGCGTTGCGGATGGCGTGGCGCAGCTCGGCCTCGCTGATCTCCTCGCCCTCCAGGTAGCGCTCCATGAGGTGCTCGTCGTGCTCCACCGCGCCCTCGACCAGCGCGAAGCGGGCGGCCTTCAGCGCGTCCTGCAGCTCGGCGCGCACCGGCTGCTCGGTCCAGTTCTTCCCCAGCGTGGTGTCGTCGTAGACCAGCTCCACCTGGCGGATCACGTCCACGATCCCCACGAAGTGCTCGCCGTCGCCGATGGGCAGGTGGATGGGGAGCGGGTTGGCGCCCAGGCGGTCGCGGATCATGTCCACGCAGCGCTCGAAGTTGGCGCCGGTGCGGTCCATCTTGTTCACGAAGCAGATGCGCGGCACGCCGTACTTGTCGGCCTGGCGCCACACCGTCTCGGACTGGGGCTCCACGCCGGCCACCGCGTCGAACACGCACACCGCGCCGTCGAGCACGCGCAGGCTGCGCTCCACCTCGACAGTGAAGTCCACGTGCCCCGGGGTGTCGATGATGTTGATGCGGTACGTGTCGCCCAGGCGCTCCCACTGGCAGGTGGTGGCCGCCGAGGTGATGGTGATGCCGCGCTCCTGCTCCTGCTCCATCCAGTCCATGGTCGCCGCACCCTCGTGCACCTCGCCGATCTTGTGCGTGCGGCCCGTGTAGTACAGGATGCGCTCGGTCGTCGTGGTCTTGCCGGCATCGATGTGCGCCATGATGCCGATGTTGCGGTACTTCTCGAGCGGTGTCGTGCGAGCCATGGTTTGCTCTATCCAGTTACGCGGAAAGCGCGGGGCGCGGGAGCGGGGTACCGCTCGCCGCGCCGCCGCGGCTCCAGACTAGTTCAGTGCTTCTACCGGCCGGCGATGAATCGTCGGGTCGCGACGTCTTACCAGCGGTAGTGGGCGAACGCCTTGTTGGCCTCGGCCATGCGGTGCGTGTCGTCCTTCTTCTTGATCGTGGCGCCCTCGTTGCGCGAGGCGGCCATCAGCTCGGCCGCCAGGCGGTCGGCCATGGTCTTCTCGCCGCGGGCGCGGGCATAGCCCACCAGCCAGCGCATTCCCAGGGCGGTGCGGCGCTCGGGCCGCACCTCGACGGGCACCTGGTAGGTGGCGCCGCCCACGCGGCGGCTCTTCACCTCGAGCACGGGCTTGGCGTTGTTCAGCGCCTGCTTGAACACGGCCTCGCCGGGCTGCCCGGTCTTCTCCTCGATCACCTTCATGGCGGTGTAGAAGATCCCCTCGGCGAGGCTCTTCTTCCCGTCCAGCATGAGGGTGTTCACGAACTTGGTCACCATCTCCGAGCCGTAGACCGGGTCGGGGGTGATGGGGCGCTTGACGGCGCGTGTGCGACGGCTCATGGCTTACTTCTTCCCCTTTCCGCCCTTGCCGGCCGGGGCGCCCTTGCCGGCACCGCCCGCCTTGGGACGCTTGGCGCCGTACTTGGAACGGCTCTGGCGGCGGTCGTTGACGCCGCTGGCGTCGAGCGTGCCGCGGATGATGTGGTAGCGCACGCCGGGCAGGTCCTTCACGCGGCCCCCGCGGATGAGCACGATGCTGTGCTCCTGCAGGTTGTGCCCCTCGCCCGGGATGTAGGCCGTGACCTCGAAGCCGTTGGTCAGCCGCACGCGGGCCACCTTGCGGAGCGCCGAGTTGGGCTTCTTGGGGGTCGTGGTGTAAACGCGCGTGCAGACGCCGCGCTTCTGCGGGTTGTTCCGCATCGCGGGCGACTTGCTCTTCTTCTCGAGCGTCTCGCGACCCTTGCGGACCAGCTGGTTGATCGTCGGCATACCGGGCAGCAAACTTGGGAGACGGAAAAACACAGCGAAGGCCGGAAGGCCTCCGCCGCCGCGAACCAAAAAGTTGCGCGACAGACTGAGAAACGTAAGGCAGACCGCCGTTCGTGTCAACCCTCAGGCCCGGCAATCTCCCTGACGCCGCCTCGCTCGTAAACACCCGTCGCAGGCACCCGAGCCGAATCGCCACCCGTCGGTGTGATTCGGAAGATTCCGGAGATTCCCCCACTCTCCACCTCCGCGCCTGATCCCCATACACACCCGCGGGTGCGTGCTTGCGCCCTCGCGCGCGGGCGCGTACGTCTTGAGGTCCCAACATCGGACGGGATGAACCGCGGGAAAACGGGAGAGGGACGATGGAGATGCGGAAGCTGGGAGCGCAGGGGCTGGAGGTGAGCGCGGAGGGGCTGGGGTGCATGGGGATGAGCGAGTTCTACGGCCCGGGCGACGAGGCCGAGAGCACGGCCACCATCCACCGCGCGCTGGACCTGGGGGTGAACTTCCTCGACACCGCGGACATGTACGGGCCGCACACCAACGAGGAGCTGGTCGGGCGGGCGATCCGGGGGCGTCGCGGCGAGGTGGTGCTGGCCACCAAGTTCGGCGTCGTGCGCGACCCGGCGAATCGGGGAATCCGCGGGATCAGCGGGCGGCCGGAGTACGTGCGGCAGGCGTGCGACGGCTCGCTGCAGCGGCTGGGGACGGACCACATCGACCTCTACTACCAGCACCGCGTGGACGCCGAGGTGCCGATCGAGGAGACCGTGGGGGCGATGTCGCGCCTCGTGGAGGAAGGAAAGGTGCGCTTCCTGGGCCTGAGCGAGGCCGGCGCGGGAACGATCCGCCGCGCGCACGCGGTGCACCCGATCACGGCGCTGCAGAGCGAGTACTCGCTGTGGAGCCGCGACATCGAGGACGACATCATCCCTACCCTGCGCGAGCTGGGGATCGGGCTGGTGGCGTACAGCCCGCTGGGGCGCGGGTTCCTGACCGGGCGCTTCACCTCTCCCGACGACTTCGCGCCGGACGACTTCCGCCGCGGCTCGCCGCGCTTCCAGGGCGAGAACTTCCAGAAGAACCTGGACCTGGTGAAGCACATCGAGGAGATGGCCGTGGCGAAGGGGTGCACCGCGTCGCAGCTGGCGCTGGCCTGGGTGATGGCGCGGGGGGAGGATGTGGTCCCCATCCCCGGTACCAAGCGCAGGAAGTACCTGGAGGAGAACGTGGGGGCGCTGAAGGTGTGCCTCACCGCGGACGACCTGGCGCGCATCGAGGAGATCGCCCCGATGGGTGTGGCCGCGGGGACGCGCTACCCCGAGGCGGCCATGGCGGCGATCGGGAGATGATGGACGCCGCGCCCGCTTGACAGGGGTACGGCGATCGAATAGCTTGCAATCGAAAGAACGACCGGTTCCGTGTTTCCCCGCCAGGAAGCGGACGGGAGACGGACCGGCGAAAGACGAGAAAAGGCCTTGCCCGGCAGAATGCCCGGGCAGGGCCTTTCTGCGTCTCCAGGCGGCGGACGCGCTTCCGGAGATGCGGGCGGCGAAGGGATGAGATCCGGGCGAACGCGAGCGCCCCGGGCTGGCACAACGACCGGCCGGGGCCTTCGCCGCGTCCGGGGCGGGGAGGGCCCACCCAGCCAGGCACGCCGCAACCCCGCGGCGCGCGGCCCCCGTCTACGGAGCTCATCATGTCCAACTGCAACACCCAGACGCCTCCCGACCCCAACCGCCGGGAAAACGCCCGCAACAAGCGCATCCAGGCGGCCGACATCGCCTACAACCGGGCGCATCCCTGCCACCAGAACAACTGCGAGGAGATCGACTACCCGTACGTGGGCAACTTCTCCAAGGGGCTGCAGCACGATTCGGTGGGCGACGTGCTTCCCGCCTCGTACCAGTCGATGCTGTACGCGCTGCAGACCCGCAACCCCGCGGACTTCGAGAACATCCAGCTGGGGCCCGGCGGGAAGAAGCTGACCAACCCGCAGGCCGGGCTGGCGTTCGACCTGCAGGGCGCCGACCCGCAGTCGGTGACCATGCCGCCCGCGCCGCGCATCGACAGCGCCGAGGTGTCGAGCGAGATGGGCGAGCTGTACTGGATGGCGCTCTCGCGCGACGTGCACTTCAACGACTACAGCTGGAACGCGACGGTGCAGCAGGCCATCCAGTCGCTGAACACCGAGTTCAGCTACTACCAGCCGCGCACCGTGTACGGCTCCATCTCCGGGCAGACGGTGTTCCGTGGCGTGTATCCCGGCGAGGCGGTGGGGCCCTACCTCTCGCAGTTCCTGCTCAAGGGGAACAGCGACCCCGGCAGCCAGCCCGGGCAGGGGCGCTACGACTCCGACGGCTACATCCGCTACGGCGCGCTGAAGATCGACCAGCGCCGGCAGACGGTGCAGCCCGGTATCGACTACCTGACCGACTTCTACTGGTGGCTGCAGGTGCAGGACGGGATGGACAAGCGGGGGATGGACGTGTTCGATCCCACGCGCCGCTTCATCCGCAACCTGCGCGACCTGGGCAACTTCGTGCACTTCGACAACGTGGCCGACGCGTTCTACAACGCCGCCTGGTACCTGCTGCAGGAGCCCACGGGCGACCAGCAGACCAGCTCGGCGCGGCCCGACATCGACCGCGAGTTCCCCTTCGACCAGATGAACCCGTACAACGGCTACGTGAAGCAGGCGCCGCTGGTGACCTACGGCGACATCCACGGGCTGCGGCTGGTGTGGGAGACGGTGACGCGGGCGCTGCAGGCGGTGTGGTTCCAGAAGTGGTTCGTGCACCGGCGCCTGCGCCCCGAGGAGCTGGGCGGGCGCATCGACAACCACCTCACCGGGCGACGCAGCTATCCGCAGATCAACGGCGAGATCCTGGGCTCGCTCACCGGCGGGCTGCTGCACGGCTACTTCCCCGGCCGCTGGGGGAGCTACCTGCTGCCGCAGGCGTTCCCCGAAGGGGCACCCACGCACCCGGCGTACGGTGCGGGGCATGCCACCGCCGCCGGCGCGCTGGCCACGATCCTCAAGGCGTTCTTCAACGAGGACACGCCCATCGAGAACCCGATGGTGGCCAGCCCCGACGGGCTGTCGCTGATGCCCTACACCGGTGCCGACGCGGGGTCCATGACGGTGGGCGGCGAGCTGAACAAGCTGGCCGGGAACATCGCCATCGGCCGCAACTCGGCGGGCGTGCACTGGAACAGCGACTACCGCCTGTCGCTGCTGCTGGGCGAGGAGATCGCCATCCGCATCCTGCAGGAGCAGAGCATCCTCTACAACGAGGGCGGCGGCTTCATGCTCACCCGCTTCGACGGCACCTGCATCAAGATCTGGGACGGGCACGTGGACTACTGCTGGGGCGGGTCGATCGAGCCCAGCACCACCGCGCAGACCGGCGAAGAGTGCCCCACCACCAGCCCGGTCGGCGAGGAGAGCACGTACGACTACGCCGGCGAGGAAAGCACCTACGACTACGCCGGCGAGGAGACCACGTACGACCTGATCGGCGAGGAGAGCACCGCCGACTACTACGGGGAGGAGAACACCTACCCGTACGAGTACCCGACGGCCTCGGCCGACAGCAGCCCGGACCAGCAGGCGCAGATGCGTCCGCCCCCGGAGTACTGACGGAACCCGACGGTGAAGCTCGGGAGAGCCCCGCCGCCCCGGCGGCGGGGCTCTCCCGCGACCCTCCTCCACGCGCGGGGCGGCCCTTCGCTCCGCGCTCAACCGCGAGAGACCCGGATGGAAATGATGGAACAGGGCCCCCCGCCGCCGCCGCGGCCCGCGGGCCAGCTGCTGATCGCCGGCGGCGAGGTCGACTACAGCCTGCACTCGCTTTGCCGCCAGGCCCTGACGCGCGGCTTCGAGCACCTCGTCCTCTTTTCCGGCGCGCGCGCGCAGCCCACGCTGGAGTGGGACCTGGACAGCGACCGGCTGACGCTGGACGGCCGCGAGATCCGCCCCAGCGCCTGCTTCGTGCGACACGACGTGTTCAGCTACCAGGCCGACCCCACGCCCGAAACGTCGCGGCGGGCGGCGGCGTGGTACACCACCCTCGCCGGGTGGCTGCACGTGCACCCCGAGGTGCGGGTGCTGAACGGGCGGTTCATCGGCAACAACAACAAGGCCTTCCAGCTGCACCTGGCCCGCCGCGCCGGGCTGGAGGTGCCCGCCACCGTCATCACCAACGACCTGGAGGCGGTGGAGCGGCGGGCAGCCGAACAGGCGCTCATCGCCAAGCCGGTGCAGGGCGGCTCGCACTGCCGCGAGGCGGGGGCGATGGTGGAGTTCGCGCGGGAGACGGGCGGCGCGGGGCCGTTCCTGCTCCAGAACCGCCTGGTGGCGCCGGAGATCCGCCTGTACTGCATCGGCGGGCGGTTCATTCCGTTCGAGATGCGGTCCAAGGAGCTGGACTACCGCACCGCCACCGACACGCAGGTGATCCCCATGCCGCTGGACGCCGTTCCGCGCGAGCTGTGCGAGGGGCTGGCACGGGTGATGGAGATGCTGTCGATGGACTTCGGCGCGGCGGACTTCAAGACGGACCCGGAGACGGGGCGGCTGGTGTTCCTGGAGGTGAACTCGTCGCCGATGTTCTTCGGCTTCGACCTGGCCTCGCGCGGCGCGGTGAGCAACGCCATCCTCGACGCGCTGATGGGGCAGCCCCCGGCGAAGACCGGATGCGCCAGCTGCGAGGAGAAGGCCCGCGCCGCCCGTGCCGCTCTGGAGGCGCGGCCATCACCCGTCGGCAGCTGAGCGGCGTCCCCGGCACACCGGCGGCCCTCTTCCGGATCACCACGGGAGAGGGCCGCTCCAGCGTCACGGGGACGATCACCCGTCACGCGGCGAATACGGTTCACCCCCGCGTGCGAATGCTTCGCACTGGCGCGGCGGCGGTTCGTCACGCATCCATGGTCGGGCGCCGCGCGCCAGGGCCATGCTGGGCGGATCGCTCGACGCCTGAACTCCCCCGGCCGCTGTTCACGGCGGCCGCCGGCGGACGCACGGAGCGGGGAGCCGCCGTCCGCCTTCCCCCCACCCTCCCCGCGACGGGAGATCGTCATGCGCAAGCTGAGCCTGAACCCGGACGAGCTGGTCGTGCAATCCTTCCCCACCGAGGCCGCGGCCGGCCGGATGGGAACCGTGCGCGGGATGGACAGCGCCAGCGTGGACCAGGACACCTGCAACACCTGCGACCGCTGCAGCGACATGGACACCTGCGTCAGCTGCAACGCGAGCTGCCCCATCACCTGCGCCAGCTGCCCGCTGAGCTGCAACCCGGCCAACTGCCCCAGCGCCGACGGCCGCTGCTGAACGGCGTCTTGCTCCAGCAACGCGGTCCTCGCCGTATTCGGTGAGGACCGCGTCCTTTTCGCCCAACAGTTGCTCGCCGAGCCCGAGGCAGTAAATTAGATCTGAACTTCAGATCGAAATACATGGAGATGACGCTCGCGCAGTTCGCCCTGGCGGTGAACGCGGACACGAAGTGGGTCCAGAACGCCTCCGCGGGACTGGGGGTGTACCTGGCGTATTCGGAAGGAGATGCGCGCCGGCTCGGACTGGCGAAGGTGATCCATGAAACCGCGGGCACTCCGCTCCGTGCTGCCTGGGAGATGGCCGGCCCGGCGCTGGCGGCGGATCCCTCGGCTCCCATCGTCTCCGCCGAGTCGGGCGACGGGAGCGTTCGCGTAGCGGTGGACGTGGACCGATACCTCTGCACCTTCACCGCCTGGCTGAGCCGGGCTTACCTGCACGAGCCGCGGCGCCGCGGCCGGCCCGCCGTGCGCGAGCGCGCTCCCGCACTGTCCGCGGAGTCGTTCGGCCTCGACGTGTCCCTGATCGCCGCCAACATGCGACGCCCGCTCGCGGAACGGCTTCGTGAAGCGGACGACGCGGCAGAGCTGATGAACCGTTTCAGATTGAGGAGATCGGGATGAGTCTCACGGAAATGGTCGCGGATCTCGACAGGGCAGGCGTCCGGTTCGTGCTCATCGGCGGCCTGGCCGGGATCGTCCACGGCTCGCCGCGCATGACCAACGACGTGGACATCTGCTACGATCGCGCGCCGGAGAACCTGGCCCGGCTCGCCGGCCTGCTCGCCTCGTGGAACGCGTTTCCGCGCGACTTCCCGCGCGACGACCTTCCGTGGTGCATGGACGCGCAGACGCTCCGGATGGCGACGATCCTGACGTTGAAGACGAACCGGGGCTTCATCGACATCTTCGCCGAGGTGCCCGGCGTGGGCGACTACGCCGCGTGCGACGCGATGGCGGAAACGGCGGATTTCGGAGGACGGGAGATCCGGGTGCTCGGCCTGCGCGGGTTGATCGCCGCCAAGCGCGTCGCCGACCGAACGCTGGACCGGGCGGACATTCTCACCTACCAGAAGATCCTGGAGCTTCGCGGAGAGCAGCCATAGAAGCGGAGCCGCCGGCCCTCGAACGAGGACCGGCGGCTCTGCTTCCACGTCGCGAGATCCGGCCTACCGCACCAGCCCGCCGTCCATGACGTCGATCATGGCGGTGGAGGGGGCGCGCTCGCGCTGGAGGCGGGCGGCCACGGACTCGGCCTGGCGCATGACGCGCAGGAGGTTGCCGCCCAGGATCTTGCGCACGTCGGCGTCGCTGTAGCCGCGGCGCAGGAGCTCGGCGGTGAGATACGGGAAGCGCGACACGTCCTCCAGCCCCACGGGGAGCGAGGTCACGCCGTCAAAGTCCGAGCCGTATCCCACGTGGTCGATCCCCGCCACCTTCACGATGTGGTCGATGTGGTCGGCCACGGTGCGGACGGTGCCGCGCGGCATGGGGTTCTGGCGCCGCCAGTCGGCCACGTAGCGGTCGCGCGCCGCGGCGTCGTTGGGGAACTGCGCGGCGGCGCGCGCCTGCACGCGGTAGCTCTCGCGGGTGAGCTCCACCGCGGCGGGGTCCACGAACCCGGAGTAGAAGTTCACCATCACGATCCCCCCGTTCTGCTTCAGGCGGACCAGGATGGAGTCCGGCACGTTGCGCGGCACGTCGGCGATGGCCCGCGCGGACGAGTGCGAGAAGATCACCGGCGCCTCGGAAACGCGGATGGCGTCGCTCATCGTCCCCGGCGACACGTGCGAGAGATCGACCAGCATCCCCATGCGGTTCATCTCCCGCACCACCTCCTCGCCGAACTTCGTGAGCCCGCCGTGCTTCGCGGAGTCGGTCGCCGCGTCGGCCCAGTCGATGGTGCTGGTGTGGGTGAGCGTCATGTAGCGCACGCCCAGCCCGTAGTACTGCCGCAGCGCGCCCAGCGAGTTCTCGATCGCGTGCCCGCCCTCGATCCCGATCAGCGCGGCGATCCTGTGCTGGCCGTGGATGCGCTCGATGTCGCCCGCGGTCAGCGCCAGCTCCATCGCCGGCGAGCGCTCGACCATGCGGTGGATGAGGTCGATCTGCTCCAGCACCACCCGCGCCGGCCCGGGCACGCGCCCCATCGTCTCCACCGGCACGTACGCCGCCCAGAACACGCCGCCCACGCCCCCGGCGCGGAGCCGCGCCACGTCGGTGTTGTTGTCGGGGAGGGAGGAATCGGGGTTCATCCGCCCGAAGTCGCTGAACCCCTTCGTGCGGATCTCCCACGGCAGGTCGTTGTGCCCGTCCACCATGGGCACCTGCTCGTGCAGGCGCCGGGCGCGGGCCAGCAGCGCGGCGGAGTCGGCCTGCGCGTCCAGCGCGGCCGCGGAGGCAAGGGTCAGCACGACGGCCATCAGGATGGAGATTCGCATCGGCAAAGGGTCAGGGGCGCGAGGGAGACGGATGCCGTGGAGGCGGATGCCGGAGGAGGCGAACGGTGTGCAAGGGACCGCGAAAATGCGACTGAAGTCGCGGCTACACCGGCACGCAGTCCGCCTTCGCGGACTTCATCGGTGCGAGGGACGGATTCGGGCGCAGTTTCGCAAAATAAGGTGCGGGAGCGCGCCGATCAAACGCACTCCCGCACTCACGCACTCCCGCACTTCGGTTCCGTACTCCCGTACTTCGTACTCTCGTACTTTATCGGCTCAGTCCGCGAAAGATGCCGACCGTCTGCAGCGCCAGCGCGCGCGACTTGCCGATCCACTCCACGTTGGCAATCAGGCGGCGGCGGCGGACGTAGCCGTCCAGCGTCACCGGCTGCGACGAGAACTGGGGGGCGAGATCGTGGGGGACGAGAAGGAGGAAGTCCTCGCGGCGGGGGTCGTCCTGCGCGCCCCACTTGCAGCTCGCCGCCGAGACGCGGTGCGCCACCGAGTCGGCGATCGCCGCGATCGGCGCCTCGATGCTGTCGCTGTTCTCGAGCGCCGCCTGGTCGACCTCGTCACAGTAGAGCTGCGCCTTCACGATCCGCCCCTTCGCGCGGTCGCCCTCCAGCGTCAGCCGCTCGTAGTCGCCGGTCGACATGGCCATCTCCACCTGCCGCCCCGTCTGCCGCGGCGTGTGCGACGTGTCGAGCGGCGCGGGCGCCGGGGCGATGGGCCCCGAAGGCCCGGCCTGGCGGTCGCCGCCTCCGCCGCAGCCGCGGAGCCCGATCACCAGCAGGAGCACCACGCCGGCGCCGTACCCCGCGAACGCCCAGGGCGTGCGCCACGGGGGCGGGGGGGCGCGCCGTTCCACCCGCCTCCGGTCGCCGCCGCGCCTGTCCCCGCCCCGCTTGTCGCCCGGAACCTCCCCGCCAATCTCCGGCATTCCGCCCCTGTTGGTCTGGTTCCCGTTAATCAGGTCACGCGCCCGCGCGCGGCGGCACGGCCGGCAGCGTGAGCCGGAAGGTGCTGCCCACGCCCACGGTGGAGCTCACGTCGATGCGGCCGCCCAGCAGCCGCGCCAGCTGCTGCGCGATGGGCAGCCCCAGCCCGGTGCCGTCGATCCCCGTGGAGTCGCCGTTCTCGTCGCGCGCCAGCTGCACGAACTCGTCGAAGATGCGCCCCAGGTCCTCGGGGGCGATCCCCGGCCCGCCGTCGGTGACCTCGACCTCCACCCCGCCCTCGCTGGAGGGGCGCACCCGCACCCATACCGGCGAGCCCGCGCCGAACTTGAGGGCGTTGGAGATGAGGTTCAGCAGCACCTGCCGCAGGCGCCGCCCGTCGGTGGTCACCACGCCGGCGCCCTCCACCCGCAGCTGCAGCGGGCTCTGCATGGCGTCGGCGACGGGGCGCAGCGCGACGAAGAGCTCCTCCACCACCTCGCGCAGCTCCAGGCGCTCGGCCTGCACGTCCATCCGCCCGGACTCGATGCGCGAGATGTCGAGCACGTCGTTCACCAGCTCGCGCAGGTGCTGCGCGGCGCGCTGCGAGCGCTCGATGGCCAGTTCCTGCTGCTCGTTCAGCGGCCCGTAGACGGAGGCCAGAAGCAGGTCGTTGTACCCCATCACCGCGTTGATGGGGGTGCGCAGCTCGTGGCTCATGGCCGCGTAGAAGCGGTTGCGGGCGCTGAGCGCCAGCTGCAGCTCGCGGGTGCGGCGCTCGAGCTGGTGGTTGACCGTCATCAGCTGCTCCTGCCCCGCGTGCAGCTCCTCGGTCATGGCCAGCAGCTCTTCGTTCTGCGCCTCCATCTCCTCGTTCTGCGCCTGCAGCGTGCGGCTCAGGCGCGAGTTCTCGCCCAGCTCCCGCTCCAGCTCGTCCAGCGCGCGCCCCAGCCGGGCCTTTTCCTTGGCCAGCTGGCGCTGCGTGCCCACCTGCTCGCTGTTCACCGCCGCCAGCTCGTCGTGCACGGCGGTGAAGCGCGGGTCGGCCGGGCACTCCACCAGCCACATCCGCTCGTCCGCGCCCTCGCCCTCCCACACGGGGAAGAAGGCGTGGGGGTGCAGCGAGTCGCGCCCCTCCAGGATCAGCTCCCAGAGCGTGGGCTGCTCGCCGGGCCCGGGGCGGCGGCGCAGCATTTCCTCGAGCTTGGCGCGCGAGGCGGCGTCCAGCACGCCGGCCAGCGGGCGGTCGGCCAGGGTGCGCTCCAGCTCGCGCTCCAGCCAGCCGTTGCTGGCCATCACCACGCCGTCGGGCGCAAGCTCCACCACCGCGCCGGGAAATGCCCGGAGCGCCGGATGAAGCCCGGATCCGACGACCTTGTTCATGCCGCAAACCGCCGTTTGAGCCGTTCCGCCGCCTCGGCGGCATCGCCCGCCGTGAGGTCGGCCCCCAGCCGTGCCGCCAGCCCCGGGTCCTCGCTGAACGCCCGTCCGCCCACCGCGATCAGCGGCGCCCGCCCGGGCACCGCGCGGATGGCGCGGATCGCCTCTCCCACGCGCGGGACGTTGGGGGCGATGGAGGCGGAGAGCGCAACCACCTCGGGCCGCCGCTCGCGCACCATCTCCACCAGGTCCTCGAGCGGGACGGTGGCGCCCAGGAACACGGTGTCCCACCCCTCCATCTCCAGGAGGTCGCACACCATCCTGAGCCCCACCTCGTGCCGCTCGCTGTCGGCGCAGGCGGCCACCAGCAGCGGCCCCTGGGCCAGCGCGGCGGCGAACAGGCGCTCGTACAGCCGCGACATGGCCGCCTGGGTGATGGCGGTGGCCAGGTGCTCGTCGGCCACGGTGATCACGTTCCGCTGCCAGAGCCGCCCGACTTCGCGGAGCGCGGGCTGGAAGACCTCCAGGTAGAGCGAGCGGACGTCCATCCCCGCGGCCAGCGCGGCATCCACTACGTCGAAGGCGCGCCTGCGGTTTCCCGCCACCACCGCGTCCAGGTACGCCGCGGGGGCGTCCCCGCGCGCGACCGGCGCGGGCGCGGACTCCGCCCCGGCCGCCGCGCGCGCCGCCGCTGCCATCGCGGAGGGGCTCATGCGCGCCATTCCGGCACCGCGCGCGAGTCCATCAGCACCTCGAAGGCCTCGTGCCGGACGGTCGTCCGATCCATTATAGCCTTCGGCTCGCGCGAATGGGAGATTCCGTGCTCCTCGCTGCCCATGTAGGCGCGGAACGCCTCGCGGCTCTCCCACGCGGTGAGGAAGGTGTGCGTGGCGTCGCCGGCCTGGGGGCGCAGGAGCTGGAGGTACAGGAAGCCCGGAAATCCGTCCACCAGCCGCGACCGCTCGCGGAAGTGCTTTTCCAGCGAGCCGTGGTCCTCGGGCGGTACGCTCAGGTGAGAGATGAAGACGAACATCCGCGGGTTCCTTCCTTTATCCGGTCAGGCGCGGGACGGTAGCACGCGCTCCGCGCCGGTGCAAGTCGTTGCAGCAAGTTTGCGTAAGGCGTGCCACGAGAACTGAGGTGCGAAAGTACGGAAGTGCGAAAGTGGAACGGTGAGGGGGATGGAGATCGTCTCCGCTCACCCGCTCTCCTTCAGCCCGCCTTCCTTCCAGTCCCACAGCGCCAGCGCGGCGATGGTGGAGCCCGCGTCCACCTCGCCGTCGACGACCTTCCGCCGCAGCTCTCCGATCTCCAGCAGCCGCACGCGGATGTCCTCGCTCTCGTCCTCGTCCGTCTCCGCGGACTTCCCCGCGTTCCGCACCACCGCGACGTGCACCATCGTCACCTGCCACGAGGGGTTCAGGTCGATGCATCCCAGCAGCCGCGGCGGGTCGCCCTCGTAGCCGGTTTCCTCGCGCAGCTCGCGCGCGGCGGCGTCTTCCGGCTTCTCCCCGTCGTCCACCACGCCGGCGGGAAGCTCGAGCCCCAGCTTACGCGAGGCGTGGCGGAACTGTTCCACCATCACCACGCGCCCGTCCTCCGCCACCGCGATCACCACCACGCCGCCGGGCGACTCGGCGACGTGGAAGGTCTTCTCCGACCCGTCCTTCGGCGAGCGCGAGCGGTCCTCGCGGACCTTGAACATCTCGTACTCGGTCACCTGCTCCGTCGACAGCCGCTCCCACGCCGGCGGCCGCTCTCCGCCCTCGCCCATTCCGCCTCCCCACGGTCCCCATCCCCCTTCCCATGAAAAAACCGCGCAAATGCAAGTCATGGGCCAAGATACGGAGCACGCGGCCGCGATTCGGGCATGCGTCTTGCCCCATCTTCCGGCGAACGGGGCGGACCGGGTAAACCCTTGCAGGAGATGAACATGGCTGACGACGTGCAGGGCAAGCTGACCCACCTGGGCGGCAAGATCAAGGAAGGCGTCGGCGAGCTGCTGGGCGACCGCTCGGTGGAACGCGAGGGGCGCCTGGACCAGATGGAGGGCCGCGCCGAGCAGGACGCCGCGCGCGCCGAGGACGCCATGCTGGACGCCAACGCCCGCCGGGTGGAGGCCCAGCGCGCCAAGGACCTGAACCGCGACCTGGACGACCGCGGGCTCTGACGGTCCGGCGCCGGCCGGAGGTGATTGCCGCCCCGGGGCTTCGGCTCCGGGGCGGCTTTCTTGGGTGCGAAAGTGCGAGAGTGCGAAAGTGGTGGAACACCACCGCGACCTCCCCTCGCTGCGTGCCGTTCCACTTTCGCACTTTCGCACTCTCGCACTTCCTCTCACCCGGCGCGTGTTATGCATTGCGGGCCGCCGACTGCGGGAAACCCCACCTGGAGGAACGGATGCACAAGGTGCGCGTGGTGCGCTCGTACTATGACCAATCCGAGCCGTACGTGGGCCGGGTCGGCGAGGTGATCGGGCACTGGGGGCCGGACAACAACGAGGAAGGCCGCGACGGCTTCATGGTGCAGTTCGAGGACGGCTCCATCATCGGCTTCACCGAGAACGAGGTCGAGCCGGTTTCGGACGATGCGCAGGCGGCGGCGTCTCCGGATCCGGTGCCGAGCCCGAGCTAGTGCCGAGTGCCGAGTGCCGAGTGCTGAGTGCTGAGTGCTGAGTGCGGGGAGCCCCGGTCGATGGTTCGGCCGGGGCTCCTCGGCTTCAGCCGCGCGTGGTGCGCTTCACCAGGCCGGGGTTGCGGCGCAGGAGCTCGGCGAGCGCGGCGCGGTCCAGTCCCCCGCCCTCTCCGCAGATCGACAGGCCCTTGGCGGACTTGAGGAACAGCTCCTCGTGCTCGTAGGCGGGCTTCTCGTACCGGTTCTTCTTCGCCCCGCCCTCGCCCATCAGCAACGCCGCGCCCAGGTACTTCACCGGGAAGATGCGAAGCGGGCCGAGACCGATGCCTCCCAACGTTTCCTGGTACTGCAGCACGTGAAACGACTCGTGGACGAGGGTGCCGAGCCACGCCATCGAGCGCGGATCCCACTTCTCCTTCGCCACGAAGATGCGGATGTGGCGCAGCGTCAGCGGGTCCGGCAGCGTGATGGCGATGTCGGTGAAGCGCAGCAGCCACGGCGGCAGCGCCGCGTGGAACGAGACCCTGTCCCAGCGCACGGTGGGATACAGCGCGGCCAGCAGATCGCGCGCGCAGGCCGGGAGCGCGGCCTCGGTGGGGAAGACAGGATCGAGCAGCGGCATCGGATCGGCGGCAGGAGGTCACACGGAGGCGGTGGAGTCGATGGAAGGGGATGAAGCACGGGGCGGGCCGCGCGATGCGGCCCGCCCCGTTCGTCTGCCCTCCGCCGACCATCTTTACCGCTCGTCGGACGGCGCGGCGCGGCGGGGGATGCGCAGCTTCTGGCCCGGCTGCAGCACCGAGTCCGCGCGCATGTCGTTGGCGTCGCGGATGGCGGCCACCGTGGTGTCGTACGACCGCGCGATGCTCCACAGCGTCTCGCCGTTCTTCACCACGTGCTCCCGCGAGGACGAGGAAGACGGGGAGCGGCGGGGGGATGACGACTCACCCGTGCGCGCCTCGCCGCCGTCGCGCTCGCGGCTGGCCACGCGCGACGAGGCGCGCGGGATGCGCAGGCGCTGGCCCGGCTGGAGCGTGGCGCGCGCACCCAGGTCGTTCGCCTCGCGCAGCGCGTCCACCGTCACGTCGTACTTGCGGGCGATGGCGTACAGAGTCTCGCCCTCGTCGACTGTGTGCCTCGCCGCCAGCCGCTCGGTGGATTCGGTGGCCCGGCTTCCGCGGCTCGCCCCCTCGTTGCCCGACGACCGGCTGCGGCGGGTTTCGGACGATGACGAGCGCGTGCGCGACGAGCTCTCATCGTCCGAGACGCGGCGGGTCGAGGCGGTGCGGCGCGGCGTCGTATCTCCGTCGCCATCCGGGCGGCGAGCGGTGCGCGAAGTCTCACCCTCATCGTTCGAGCGGCTGGCGGTGCGGCGCGAGCTTTCGCCGTCATCGCCCGATCGAGTCGCGGTGCGGCGCGCGGGCGCATCGTCGTCGCCATCGGAGCGGCGGGCGGTGCGGCGGCGCTTGGAGGAAGGTTCGGAGCGGGAGGCGCGGGCATCTCCATCTCCCGAATCCCCATCCGCTTCCCGCGCGGCGAGGCGCTCGGCGGGGCGGGCGTCGAGCGCACGGACGGCGTCGGCGTAGAGGCGCACGCGGTCGCCGCGGCCCAGCGCGTCCACGTTGGTGGAAAGGTTCAGCGAGCGGACGTCGTCGACGGCCAGGTTGCTGGCGAGCGCCACCTTCGCCACGTCCTCGCCGCGGCGCAGGGTGTACCACGCGTAGCCGCCGCGCCGCTTGAACTCGCTGGTGGCGTACGCCTGCTGGAGCGCGGGGCCCGTCCCTTTGGGGACCCAGAGCCAGTAGAACGCGGGCGCGGTGCCGCGGACCAGGTGCGGGTTCAGCTCGGCCAGCTGCGCCAGGGAGATGCTTCCCGCCCGCGCGAGCACCGGCAGCGGCGTGGGAAGGTCGACCTGCATGCTGTCGAACTCGAAGCTCCGCACCACGCCCGCCGGACGCGCGAAGCCGAAGCGCGCCGGGTCCTTGGCGATGATGGTGACGGCGTAGAGACGGGGGACGTAGCGGCGCGTCTCCTCGGCCAGGTTCCCGCGCTCGGCCAGGTCCCAGAACCCGTTCGCCGAGTAGCTGCGCAGCCCGCGGCTGATCCGCCCGCCGCCGGCGTTGTAGGCGGCCGCGGCCAGCGCCCAGTCGTGCCCGAAGTCCTCCCACAGCTGGCGCAGGTGGCGCGCGGCGGCGCGGGTGGAGCGCACCGGGTCCATCCGCTCGTCCACCTGGTCGTCGATGCGCAGCCCCATCCCCCGCCCCGTGCCGGACATGAACTGCCACATCCCCACCGCGCCGGCGCGGCTGCGCACCGTGGGCTGGTAGCCACTCTCCACCATCGCCAGGTGGTGCAGGTCGCGCGGAATGCCCGCGGCGGCGAAGGTCTCCTGCACGAAGGCGGCGTAGCGGTCGCCCCGTTCCAGCCAGCGGCCGACCACCTCGTGGCGCTGGTTCACCAGGAAGGAGAGCTCCATCGACACCCACTGGTTGGGCTCGACGGGAAGGTCGTAGGTGGCGCTCCCCAGCAGCTCGCGGCCCACGGTGCCGTTCTGCACGCGCCCCAGCGCGAAGTTCTCGTCGGCCTTCTCCGGCGCGGCGGAGTCCGGCGCGGGGGCGGCCTCGGCGGCGGGCGCGGGCTGCGGGGCCGGCGCGGGCCGCGCGACGTGGTACGGCGCGGGGGTGCACGCGGCGGCGGCCGCAAGCATCAGCGCGAGCGGAAGCGCCCGCGCCTGGAAGTGCGTTGGGTGCATGGACCTGCGGAGCTGCTGCGATGGACGGTGCGGCCGCGCACGGAGTTACGGCAGTGCGCGGGTTCCGAGGTGTGGGGGTGCCGCGAAGATAAGCCCGCCGCGCGGAGATGCCAAGGGAACTGCAGGGAAGAGGGGACGGGGAAAGGGGACAGGGACGGCACGAAAGAACGAATGGGGTGGGATCTCACGCGGAGGCGCGGAGGCGCGGAGGCGCGGAGGCGCGGAGGCGCGGAGGCGCGGAGGCGCGGAGGCGCGGAGAACTTATCGCCCCCTCTTCTTTTCGCTGTCCCCTGTCCCCTGTCCCCTGTCCCCTATCTCCGCGCTGCAGAGCGACTCCAGGCGGTGGAGATAGGCGCTCTCACGGCGGGCGTCGGCGTCGGCGCCGAGGGAGAGGCCGCGCTGAACGCGCCAGCGGTGGAACGCCAGCTCGCTGGCGATGCGGTGCAGCTCGCGGCGCTCGCGCCAGCGCAGCAGGCCGCCCGTGCGCCACGCCCCGTACGACGCGCGCAGCCGGCTGCGCACCACGCACAGGCGCTCCAGCTCGTCCGCGCTCAGCAGCCCCGTCTCCACCAGCCCGCCCAGGTGCTCGCGGATGATGCGCCCCTCGCGCACCAGCGAGAGGTAGACGATCACCAGGAGCCCCAGGAAGGCGGGGAACATCACCAGCGCGTAGAGGATCACGAACCAGGTGTCGTCGAACCCGGCGGACCAGTTCCAGAGCGCGTGCAGCCCCACAGCCGCCGCGAACCCCACAGGCGGCGCCCAGAAGCGGCGCGCCGGCTGCCCCTTCTCGCGGGCGTAGCCCAGCCCCACGCCGAACATGGCGGTGAAGAGCGGGTGCGCGAAGGGCGCCATCATCCCCCGGATGGCGAAGGTGAGCGCCGAGTTGTGCCCGCCCTCCTGCACCGCGGCGCCGTAGTACTGCACGTTCTCGATCATCGCGAAGCCCAGCCCCACCATCGACGCGTACACCACGCCGTCCAGCACGTCGTCGTACTCGTCGTGCAGGGTGCGGAAGAGGACCACGAGCGCGATCCCCTTCGACAGCTCCTCGACCAGCGGCGCGCTGACGATGCGCCCGGCCACCTCGGCCGCGCGCTCGCCGAAGAGCCGCGCCATGGTCGATTCGGTGTAGGTGTTCAGCAAAAGCGCCACGAGGATGGCCACCGAGGCGCCCCACGCGAAGGTCTGCGCCAGGGCGACGGGGGGCTCGGGCTCGAAGCGGTCCAGCCAGAGCGCGAGGGCCAGGTAGACGGGAACGGGAACCACGGCCAGCACCACGCCCATGAAGAAGGCGCGCGGCCCCAGGTCGGCGCCGATGATCAGCAGCGCCAGCGTGCCGCAGACCACGGCCGTCCACGTGAGCACGGGGTGCGGCTTCGGCGCGAACGGGTCCACCGCCGTGGCGGGCGGGCGGGCGGCGGCCGGGCGCGGGTCGCTCATCCGCCCGTCCATGCGCCGAGGAGCTCCGCGAGCGTCTGGTTGCGATAGATGAACATGTCGCGGAGCGCGGGGGCGACCAGGAAGCGCCGCGCCATCCCGCCGCCGCGCGGAAGGGCGTACTGCACCAGGTCGTGCATCTCCACCCCGCCCTCGATCTCCCGGAACGCGTGCTGGTGCTGGAAGAAGCGGTACGGCCCGATCCGCTGCTCGTCCACGAAGCGGACGGAGGGCTCCACGTGCGTGATCTGCGTCACCCAGTCCACCGTCATCGCCGGCAGCGGGCGGACGCGGTAGGACACGAGCATCCCCGCGTACATCGCCGGCGGGAGCGGCGACGTGATGCGCAGCCGCATGGCCGGCGGGGTGATGCGCGGCAGGTTGCGGGGATCGGAGAAGAACGCCCAGACCTCTTCCATCGAGGCGGGAAACTTCTGCGTCTGCTCGAGGAGGTGGAGGAGCATCGGGGACCGGTCCGGGGTGGAGCACGCGCGGCAGGCCGAAAGCTACCCACAGGCCCCGTCTTCCGACAACCGTCCGTCATCCCCCGCCACCATCTCCCTTCCAGGGCCCGAACATCTCCTCCAGCACGCGGCGGCGGTGGTCGAAGATCCGGTTCAGCCGCGGGGTGACGACGAAGCGCCGCACCGGGCCGCCGCCGGGCGCCAGCGCGTAATGCACCAGGTCGCGCATCTCCACCCCACCGTCGATCTCGCTGAACCGATGCTCGTGGTGCCAGAAGCGGTACGGCCCGAAGCGCTGCTCGTCGACGAAGCGGCGCGGCTCGTCCACGTGCGTGATCTCCGTCACCCAGCGGAGCGGAACGCCCAGGAGCGGGCGGACGCGGTAGACGACGATCATCCCTGCGTACATCCGCTCCGGCAGCGGCGAGGTGACCTCGAACCCCATCCACGGCGGGGTGATGCGCGCCAGGTTGGGGGCGTCGGAGAAGAAGTCCCACGCCCGGGCGAGGGAGATGGGGAGCTTCTGCGTGCGGTCGAGCAGGTGCAGCTTCATCGGTCGCGTCAGCGGTTCGGGAGGGTGCGAGGCCGGCCCGGATGCATCCCCGCCGGCCGTCGCCGGACCCCGCTCCGCGCCCTCCGCGCCACCGGCGGAGCACGGGTCTCCGGGGAGCGCTTCGCGGCTGTCCACCGGAGGCCGCGCGGGCGCTCCGAAACGGCCGAAACCGATGTCGCCACGATCGATCGCAAGCTGTTGCGCCGCAATCCTTTAGCTGGTTTCGAACACCGCCGTCCGCCGGGACCGCTGTGTTACCACGAAACGTTTGCCCGCTGGCGCAAAAGGTGTTACATTCTGCTCCGCCCGACAGTCTCGGGCGAGCGCCCCCGCCGTCTTCGATGACGGGGGCGCCTCTACTTCACTGCACACCCCCCCGAGCAATGCGACCGACTACGATCCGCGTGGCGCTGACCGCCGCGCTCGGACTCGTCATCGCGGCGTGCGCGGACACCGGCACCGAGCTGGTGGCACCGGCCACTCCGCGTCTCGACGTAGTTTCGAGCACCGGCATCATGATCACCGAAGTGATGCCCGACCCCTCCAAGGTGGGCGACACCGCCGGCGAGTGGTTCGAGGTGTACAACGGCGGCACGGCCGCCGTGGACCTGCAGGGCTACAAGATCGTGTCGGCCGCGGGGCTCACGGCCAGCGAGTCGCACACCATCGCCAGCAGCGTGGTGGTGGACCCGGGCGAGTACGTGGTGTTCGGCAACAACGCGAACACCGCCACCAACGGCGGCGTTCCGGTGGCCTACTCGTACGGCTCGTCGATCACGCTGAACAACGGGAGCAGCAGCAGCGCCAACGAGTGGCTGGCGCTGCGCACGCCGGGGAACGTGACGCTGGACTCGGTGGCCTACGCCACCCGCGTGCTTCCCGCGGCGCCCGGCCCGTACTCGCCGCCCACCGGCGCGTCGCGCGGGGTGATCGACCTGACCGCCGACAACACCATCATCGGCGGCTCCAACTGGTCCACCTCGGTCAGCACCTACGGGCTGGGCGACAAGGGCACGCCGGGGCAGCCCAACCAGGGCGGCTCGCCGGTAAGCGTGAGCGTGCGCATCTCGTGGGTGACGCCGGGCACGACCTTCAAGGTCACGGCCAGCGCGGTGGACTCGGTCGGGAAGCCGGCCGCCACCAACTTCACCTGGAGCAGCGACAACACCTCGATCGCCACGGTCGACGCCAACAGCGGCGTGGCCACCGGCGTTTCGACGGGCGTGGCGCACCTGACGGCCACCGCCTCGAACGGCGTCACCGGCACCGCCCCGCTGTTCGTGGTGAACCCGGGCGACGTGGCCAGCATCTCCATCTCCATCAACGACCCGGCGCAGGTGCCGGCGGGGTACACCAAGCCCGCCTTCCCCACCACGCGCACCACCACCAGCGCCACGGTCACGCCGGCGCTGGTGTGGAGCAGCTCGGACCCGGCGGTGGCCACGGTCGACAGCCTGGGGTACATCACCGGCGTGTCGGCGGGAAGCGCGAACATCCGCGCCACCGCGCCCGACGGCGTGTACGGCGAGGTGCCGTTCACGGTGATCCCGGCCACGGCGCCCACCAGCGCCATCTACCGCAACCACCTGGAGTTCGGCGCCCCCACGGGCGTGCCGGCGGGTGAGATCGTGCTGAGCAAGGCGCAGTACGTGTCGGGCTACAACCCGGCGCGCGGCGAGCCCGACTGGGTGAGCTGGAACCTGAACGCCAGCCAGTTCAGCGGTGTTCCGCGCTGCGACTGCTTCAGCGCCGACCAGACGCTGCCGGCCGACGTGTACCACGTGGTGGACTTCGACTACCGCAACGGCGGCTACGACCGCGGCCACATGGTGCAGTCGGAGAGCCGGACCACCACCGACCAGGAGAACGCCACCACCTTCCTGCTCACGAACATCATCCCGCAGGGCGCCGAGAACAACCAGGGCCCCTGGAGCCAGTTCGAGAACTACCTGAACGACCTGGCGCGGACGAGCGGCAAGGAGATCTACGTGGTGGCGGGCGGCGAGTACGCGGCCACCCCGGGCACGCTGAAGAACGAGGGCAAGGTCGCGATCCCCGACTACACGTGGAAGGTCGCGGTGATCATGGACGGCGGCGAGGGGCTGGCCGACGTGCACTCGGCGGCCGACCTGCAGGTGATCGCGGTGAAGATGCCGAACCTGACCACGCCGGGCGTGCCGCAGTCGTCGGTCGGCATCCGCAATGTGCCCTGGCAGAACTTCCAGGTGACGGTGCACCAGCTGGAGCAGGAGACGGGGTACGACTTCCTGAGCAAGCTGCCGAAGCAGATCCAGATCCTGGTGGAGACCGGCGACCACGCCCCCGTGGCGGCCACCGACGGTCCGTACACCGGGATGGAGGGTTCGGCGGTGACGCTGGACGCCGGCGCCTCGAGCGACGCCGACGGCGACGCGCTGACCTACGCCTGGGACTTCGGCGACGGCACCACGGGCACCGGCGTGAAGCCGAGCCACACCTACGCCGACAACGGCAACTACATCGTGACGCTCACGGTGACCGACGTGCACGGCGCCGAGGCCACCGCGACCACGGCGGTGACGGTGTTCAACGTGGCCCCGGCGGTGGCGGCGTTCGCGGGCGGCTCCCTGCTGCCGCACGAGACGTACACGGCGGCGGGCTCGTTCACCGACCCGGGCGCGGACACGTGGACGGCCACGGTGAACTACGGCGACGGCGCGGGCGCGCAGCCGCTGGCGCTCTCCGGGCAGTCGTTCTCGCTGAGCCACACCTACGCCGCGGCGGGCACCTTCACGGTGACCGTGACGGTGACGGACGACGACGGCGCGGTGTCGACGAAGACCGCGACCGTGACCGTGCTGAGCGCGCAGCAGGCGATCGCGAACCTGCAGGCGCAGGTGAACGGCGCGATGGGCGGCGCGGCGGCTTCGGCCAACGCCAAGCTGCGCGCGGCCGGCGCCTCGCTCGCCCGCGGCGAAATCGACGCGGCTCGCGGCCAGCTGGGCGCGTTCATCAACGAGGTGCAGGCGGCGGTGCAGTCGGGCCGCCTCTCGCAGGCACAGGGCGACGCGCTGGTCGCCGCCGCGCAGCGCATCCTGGACAGCATCGGCGCCTGACGCGCTGAGCTGCTTCGGTACGATGGAGAGCGGAGGGGCCGCGCCCGGGTTTGGGCGCGGCCCCTCCGCTTTTTCGTCCCCTGCCTCCGCTGAATTCTCCCTGCGGTGAGCGGTGGATGAACGCCCGCGACTCGGGTGGATGAAGAGCGAAGGGGCCGCGCCCGGCTGGGTGCGGCCCCCTCGTCCGTATGGATGCCATTCGGGAGATCGGCCGGATCGACGGGCGAGAGGGGTCGAAGCATCGCACCCTTGCCGCTCCGCTTCGTGCCGGAGTCCGGCGGTTTCGCTCCGGGGAGGTTGGAGCCGCACGCAGTCAGCCGCACCGTTCGAGACGCATCGTCGTGATGCGGATGCGCGGGATCGACCGACACCCGAACAGGGGAGGGCACGATGAACAAGCTGCGGCTGGACCTGGAACACCTCGCGGTGGACTCGTTCACGACCGGCGAGGGGATGGACTCGGCGGGGACCGTGCGGGGACATGGCTACGACACCCGCCCCTCGGCGTGCGCCTACCCCACGCCCAGCTGCCAGGCGACGCAGACCTTCGGCGAGGTCACCTGCCAGTGCCTGTACCCTCGCACCGACCCGGTGCGCATCTGCTGCAACACCGACCAGTGGTGCGCGCCGCCGCCGCAGAGCTGCGTGTGCACCTCGCCCGACGCGTGCGGGCCGGGCGGCACCGTCTGACCCGTCGGGCGATGCACGACGAAGGGCCGCGCCCGATGCCGGGCACGGCCCCTTCGCTGGTGCAGGAAGTCACCTCGGAAGATCGCCGGGATCGACGAACTCGCGGGTGAGGCGCCCGGCATCGGCCAGCGCGTCGAAGTGGCGGTCGGCGGTGAGCAGCGTCGCGTGCTTGGCGTGCGCGGTGGATGCGATCCAGAGGTCGTTCTGCGGGATGGGAACGCCGCGGTCGTCCAGGTACGCGCCCAGCTCGCCGTAGCCGCGGACCACCGCCGGCTCCAGATCGATCACCAGCACGGCAGACCCGACGGCCTCCAGCTTCTCGCGTTGCGCGGGGCCCCAGCGGCGGCGCTCGGCCATGCGCCACATCTCGCCCATGCTGACCACGGACACCAGCGGCTTCTCCGGGCGCGCGAGGAGGGCGAACCGCTCCAGCAGCCACGTTCCCGCCGCGCGGCCGCGCAGGATGTGGAGGAGCACGTTCGTGTCCAGCAGGACCAGCCGGTCCCGCGCGATCACGCTCGCTCCTCCAGCATCCGGAAGAACTCCTCGTCGCCCTCGTCGCCGGGCCACGCGCCGACGATCGACGCCAGCCCGTTCCGATGCTGCGGCTGCCAGGAGCGCCGGTTCTCGGGCTGCGGGTCGAGCGGCGCGGGAACGGCGGACCACCGGGCGAGGTCTTTGTCCGTTCCCCGCTCCAGGTGGTCGGCCTCGACCCGCAGCAGCGTGCCGGACGGGCGGAACTGCGCCGTGCCGGAGACGATGGTGGTGCGGCCGAAATGTCCTGCCAGATCTTCCGGCTCGCCCTCGATCAGCACGCCGCGGATCTGCGCGCCGGATTCGATCACCAGCGTGAACGCGCGGTCGCTGTGGCGGATCGCGTCGAGCTTCCCCGCGAGCCGGACCCGGCGCGGCCGGGGCGTGCTGCTCTTCAGCCGGTGCACCGTCTGGATTCCCTGCCGGGTGACGACGAGCGGGGTCGACCCTGGGCGTCCATTGCGGATCTCGAGCGACTGGACACCGTGGCGGAAGACGCGGCGGAACTCCTCGAAGGTGGCCAGGAGCGGCTCGTCGAACGCGTCGCTGTCCGCCTCTCCGCGCACCGCCTCGCCCAGGCTGCAGCCCAGGAGCGTCAGCGCCGTGTCGTCGGGGTTCACGACGCGGAACAGGTCGCCCTGTGCGAAGCGCTCGGGGAGCGTTTCCAGGAAGGTGGGCGCGCTCAGCTCGATCCCCGCGTTTTCGGGGAGGAGGCCGACGACCTGGAAGGTGGCGGCGTCGTTCACCCATCCGGGAGCGAACCCGCCCTTCGCGCGGCTGCGGCCCTCGAAGCGCAGGCGCACGGCCCCCTTCGCGCCGTCGTCGACCGCGTCGAGCAGATCGCGGACGAGGGCGCCGGGGAGACCGCCATCGCGGTTCTCGAAGCCGTGCAGGACGAGCGAGTAGGGCTGCATCGCGAAGCGGACCTCCGGGGGGCGTGGGACTCACATAATGTGGCGGAACTCGAAGAAAGTGACAAGCCTCACGCCGAAGCGGCCACCGGCAGGACAGTCTGTTCCAGACGTGCGCCCAGCGGCTCGGTCGGGAAGACCGATGATCGGCACGCAAAGATGCGGAGCAGCAGAGGCGTTCCCTCTGCTGCTCCGCTTCTCTGGTGTGATGCCCGGTCCGTTCAGCGGCCGGTGACGACGATCACGCCGCGGCCGTTCCCCGGGCCATACATCGTGCGGGCGTTGATGGGATCGAAGTAGCGCAACGTGGCCACCTGGCCGGCCGTGTAGTCTCTCAGCGCCTCGACTCCGCCCATCGGCTGCGAGTTGTAGTAGACCCGCACCTCGACCGAGCCGTCCGGGTCCGGCACCGGGCCGCCGCGGTTGCGCAGCCACTGTGGCCGCAGCCGCTGCACCACGTCGTAAGCCGTGGCCACCTGCGCGGCATCGATCTCCTCCTGCGTGATGAGGTCGCGCTGGATGCGCGCGCGCCTGGCGGCGGCGGGACTCGCGGGTGACGCGGCCGTGGCGGGGGGGACGGTGTCGGGGGGCTGCGTCTGCGCGGCGGCGGCGGTGGCGAACAGCACGAGCGCGACCGAGTTGCAGGCAAGGAAAAGGCTCTTCACGAGCGGGCTCCTGCGAAAGGGGAGGGGAACACACCGGGACGTGCCGCATGAAAGGACGACCGCAAACTGCCTCCCGTAAGTAAATATTGTCGGATAGGTGCCGTCAAGCGCCGAGGATGCCGCTCGACGATCGTCCAAGGCGAAGTTCTCCGGCCCTCTGGCGTATGTGTGATCAATCCCGATCCGGGCGCGGGGTCAGGGAGGTTTGCGGAGTAGTTCTCCGCTGCCTCCTCCCGATCCGGCGACGTTCAGCGGCTGGTGACGGTGATGACGCCGCGGCCGTTGGGGGGGCCGTAGGTGGCGCGGGCGCGGATGGGGTCCACGAAGCGCATGGTGGCCACCGTGTTGGTGGGATACTGCTTCAGCGCCTCGGTGTTGCCCACAGGCTGGCCGTTGAAGAACACCTGCACCTCCACCGAGCCGTCCGGGTCCGGGTACGGCCCGCCGCGGTTGTGCAGCCACTGCGGCCGCAGCCGTGACACGACCTCGAACACGTTGGTCAGGTGCGTGGCCTGGATCTCCTCGAGGGTCAGCACGTCGCGGCGGCCGCGCACGCGGCTGACGGCGGCCACCGGGTCCGCGGGCGACGCGCCGGCGGCGGTCAGGACGGTGTCGGCCTGCGGGGTCTGCGCGGCCGCGCCGGAGGCGGCGAACAGCAGCGCCGCGGCGGCAAGCCCGAGCGGGGCGATGGGCTTCACGGGAGGGCTCCGGTGGGAGAGGGTGGAAGCGGCGGGGCGGCCGGGCTGCGCGCGCGGCGGCTCGCGGTGCGTCTGGAGCGCAGGGGTTCATCGAAATATGTCCATCCGGGCGCGATCCGCAATCCTCCACGCCCGGGCGAGAGTTCGCGAGCCGCAGGGGAGAGACGAGCCGAGCGCGCCCGGCGTCACGGCGTGGCGATCTCCATCTCCCTCTCTCCCAAGTCGAACAGGCGCAGCGACTTGTGTCAGGCGCCGATCGTGCCGCGCTCGACGGCCTGAGCGGCCATGCGGCCGGTGGCGCGGACCAGGTGGATGAGGCCGGCGAAGCGCGGGTCCTGCGTCTTCCCGGCACGGTATCGGGCGTAGATCTGCTGCACGATGACGCCCACCTTGAACAGCCCGTACACGTAGTGGAAGAGGATGCCGGAGGCGTCGCGCCCCGTCCGCTCCTCCCAGCGGCTGGCGACACCTCGGCGGTCCAGGTTGCCGGGGAGGTGGGTGATGCCGAACGACTTCAGCTCGGGCGGGTCGCCCGGCTCGGCCCAGTACGCGAGGGTAGTGCCGAGGTCCATCAGCGGATCGCCGAGCGTCGCCATCTCCCAGTCGAGCACGGCGCGGACGTGGGCCGGGTCCGCGGGGTCGAGGACCAGGTTGTCGTACTTGTAGTCGTTATGGATGACGGATGCCGGGCCCTCGGGCGGGAGATGGGCGGCGAGCCAGGCGGCGGCCTCGTCCATCGCGGCGACGTCGTCGGTCTTCGATTTCTCCCAGCGCGCGGTCCAGCCCTCGACCTGTCGCGCGACGTAGCCTTCGGGGCGGCCGATGCCCTCGAGGCCGGCGGCGCGCCAGTCCACGTTGTGCAGCTCGGCGAGGGTATCGATGGCGGCGAGGCAGACGCGGCGCATGGACTCGGGGCCGAGGTCGAGGCCCGCGGGCGGACGGTCGCGCAGGATGATGCCGGGGACGCGCTCCATCAGGTAGAAGGGCGCGCCGAGCACCGACTCGTCGTCGCAGCAGAGGACGGGGCGCGGCACCTTCGGCCAGACGGGATGCAGCGCCGCGAGGATGCGGTGCTCGCGGACGACGTCGTGCCCGCCGCGCACCGCCGCGCCGAACGGCGGCCGCCGCAGCACCATCTCGCGCCCGCCCGCACGGACAAGGTACGTCAGGTTGGAGAATCCGCGCGGAAACTGCCGCACCTCCACGTCGCCGCCGATGCCGGGGAGGTGGTCGCGGAGATAGGCGGAGAGCGCGGCGGCGTCCAGCTCCTCGCCGGGGCGGACGGGGGCGTCGCGGTCGAGGGGGGTGGAGGTCGGCGCGACGACGGGCGGCGTGGGATCGGTGGACATCGGGATTCCGCGTCGGTGGGCGTCTCGAAGATAGAAGCAGACGTAGGCTCGAACTTCGCCGCGCGCCCGCGGCATCGCGCCCTCTCCGGCCGGCTCAGGCCGTCCACCTCTCCCGTACCGGGAGAGGTAGCCATCCCGCATCACCGCCACTCCGGAACATGGGTGCGGCCAGAGGTTGCAGGCCCCGCGCGTGGCCAGGCTACCCCCCTCGCCGGTACGGGAGAGGACGAGCGCTCTCAGGCGCGGGGAGAGGGCGGCGCGAGGCTGCGGGAACGCGAGGACGCCGGTCAGCATCCCAACGCGCGCGGAACCAACGCACTCACGCACTTCCGCACTCACGCACTCCGGTACTTCTTCAGCACCTCGCGCGCGACGAGCGACTTGTGCACCTCGTCGGGGCCGTCGTAGATGCGGGCGCCGCGCTCGTGGCGATACCACCACGAGAGGAGCAGGTCGTCGGTCATCCCCAGCGCGCCGTGGACCTGGATGGCGCGGTCCAGCACGCGCTGCAGCACGCCGGCCACGTAGAACTTGATGGTGCTGATCTCCACCCGCGCCGCGCGGGCGCCCCTGGCATCGATCACCGCGGCGGCGTTCAGCGTGAGCAGGCGCGCGGCGTCGATCTCGGCGCGGCTCTCGGCGATCCAGTGCTGCACGGCCTGCTGATCGGCAAGCAGTTCCCCGGGCGCCAGCTCCCGCGTCGCGGCGCGGCGGCACATCAGCTCGAAGGCGCGCTCCGACACGCCGATCCACCGCGTGCAGTGGTGGATGCGCCCCGGCCCCAGCCGCTCCTGCGCCAGCAGGAACCCCGCGCCCTCGGCCCCGATGCGGTTCCCGACGGGCACGCGAACGCCGTCGTACGTGACCTCGGCGTGCGAGAACCAGTCCTCGCCCGCCTCGCCCATCACGGGGATGTTGCGGACGATGCGGAAGCCGGGGGTGTCGGCGGGGACGACGATCATGCTGGCGCGCGCGTGCGGCCGCTCGGCGTCGGGGTTGGTGACGGCCATGACGATGGCGAACGCGGCGCCGTCGGCCGACGAGGTGAACCACTTGCGCCCGTCGATGACGTAGTCGCCGCCGTCGCGCCGCGCTGTGGTTTCCAGCCACACGGGGTTGGAGCCGGCGCGGTCGGGCTCGGTCATGGAGAAGCAGCTGCGGAGCGCGCCGGCGGCCAGCGGACGGAGCCAGCGATCCTTCTGCTCTTCGCTGCCGTGGGCGTGCAGCAGCTCCATGTTGCCGACGTCGGGCGCCTGCGCGTTGAACGCCAGGTGGCCGAGCGGCGAGCGGCCCAGCGCCTCGCTGACGTGCGCGAAGTCGGCCAGCGGCAGCCCCAGGCCGCCCAGGTCGCGCGGGAGATGCGGCGCCCAGATCCCGGCCGCCTTCACCCGCTCGCGCGCCTCGCGGATCGCGGGGAGGATGGCGCGCACGGGCTCGCGCAGGAAGCGCTCCTCCAGCGGCGCCAGCTCGCCCTGCACGAAGGCGGAGATGCGGCCCAGCAGCGGGCGAAGCTCGGGGCGCGGGTCGGCTAGCATCGATGCGGCGGCAGGCCGGAGAAAGGATCAGCGGCAGGGATGATGCGGGCGCGTGCAGCAACCCTCCGCACCCTGCGAATGGAATTCGCGGGCAACAAGAGCACAAAGTCCCTGCGGGACTGCGACCGAAGCCCTGCGCGCGGGGCAACGCCCTTCGTGACCGCATCGCCTCCCATCCATCGCTCGCGCCGATGAAGTCCGCGAAGGCGGACTGCGTGCCGTTGTAGCCGCGACGTGAGTCGCAGTTTTCGCCCACCTCGGCGGCCCGACATCCTCTCGCCTCACGCGATTCAAGCACGGCTCCGGGTCACGTGCTGGACGGGCGACAGATCCTTCGGCCTGCAAATACTTGCGCGGACTCGGCTTGCGGAGTGGCCGGCCTCAGGATGACGTCATCGTGGTGGCTACCGTCCGCGGAAGAATCGTTCACGCCGAGGCGGAGGCGGCCATGCGCGCCAGGAACTCCGTCAGCACGCGGTTGACGAAGAGCGGCTCCTCGACGGAGGAGGTGTGGCCGGCGCCGGGGATGATCACCAGGCGCGCGCCGCGGATGGCGCCGCGGATGCGCTCGGCCTTCTCGGGGACCGTGGCCACGTCCTCGTCTCCCACCATCACCAGCGTGGGACAGGCGATGCGGTCCAGTTCGGCCAGCACCGGCTTGCGGTCGATGACGCCGCGGAGCGCGCGGGTGATGCCCACGCGGTGGTTCGCCATCCCCCGCTCGCGCCAGAGCTGGCGCTCCGCCTCGCGCGTGGGGTCGTCCAGGAACCTGCCGCCGAACATGATGCGCATCACGCGCGGCATCACCATCCGCATCCCCATCTTCCCCAGCACGCGGACGATGGCGCCCAGCATGCGGTAGCGCGACGCGCTCTCCGGCGGCTCGGGCTCGGCCGAGGTCTCCATCAGCACCAGCGAGCGGATCAGCTCGGGACGCCGCGCCGCCAGCCGCATCCCCACGAAGCCGCCCATCGACAGGCCCACGAAGTGGCAGGGCTTCGCGCCGAGCTTCTCGATGAGCTCCGCCGCGTCGTCCGCCAGGGTGTCCATGTCGTAGCCGCCGGCCGCCACCGCGCTCCGCCCCTGGCCGCGGAAGTCGAAGGTGATGCAGCGGTAGCGATGCTTCAGCGCGGCCACCTGCGCGTCGAACATCCGCCCGTCCCACAGCAGTCCGTGCGCGAAGACGATCGTCTCCGCGCCGCTGCCGTGCTCGTCGTACCACAGGCTCGCGCCGTTGACCGTGATGTTCGGCATCGGGAGGATGTCGGGGCGGGGATGGAGATGTCGGGTGTGGGATGAAGATGGGGCGGCGGGGCGGCGGGGGAAAGGCGCGGGAGTGCGGAACAGAAGTGCGAAAGTGCGAAGTGCGAAAGTGCGGGAGTGGGGAGGGTGATTTCGGTGGGGTCGGCCAGCTTCCGCGCCCGCGGGTTCAAACCATTCGGGAGATGGCGGCGTCGAAAGATGCGACGACTGCGATGGACATCGACCCCCCAGAACGAGATTGCCTACCGATGCGCACCCTCCGCCTTCCGCTCGCCACCCTGGCGCTGGCCGCCCTGGCGCTCCTCCCCCGCCCCGCCGCCGCGCAGGACGGCGACGACGCGCGCGAGTGGGCCGCCAACTGCGAGCGCTGGAACCGCGACAACGACCGCGCCACCGTCTGCGAGCAGCGCGAGACGCGCATCGCCGCGCCGCGGGTGCTGGTGGTGGACGGGCGCGAGAACGGCGGCGTGAGCGTGCGCGCCTGGGACGGCGCGGACGTGCTGGTGCAGCAGCGCATCCAGGCGTGGGCGCCGTCGCGCGACGACGCGCGGGCCATCGCCGGGCGCGTGCGCGTGCACACCGCCGGCGGCGAGATCTACGCGGAGGGGCCGGAGAGCGCGCGGCGCACCGGGTACTCGGTGACCTACGTCGTGTTCGTCCCCCGCCGGATGGACCTGCGGCTGACGGCCAACAACGGGCCGCTGGGGGTGACGGGCGTGACCGGGCGGATGGAGCTGAGCGTGCGCAACGGCCCGCTGGCGCTGAACGACCTGGGCGGCAACGTGCACGCCCGCGCCACCAACGGGCCGCTCGCGGTGCGCCTCTCCGGCTCGCGCTGGAACGGCGAGGGGCTGGACGCCGAAACCACCAACGGCCCGGTCGCGCTGACGGTGCCGCAGGGCTACAGCGCCACGCTCACCACCGGCACCGTGAACGGCCCGATGAACGTCGACATCCCCGTGACCGTGCAGGGCCGCTTCCCGCGCCAGTTCACCACGCAGCTGGGCGGCGGCGGCGCCCCCGTCCGCGCCGTGACCACCAACGGCCCGGTAACCGTGCGCCGCGGGCGGTAGACCGGGATCGATCCAGATCGACGAAGCACCCCCGCGGCCGGGCCGCGGGGGTGCTTCGTTTTTCGCACGGAGATTTGTACCATCTGGAGGAACAATCATACCGGATCTGGCAATCACCTGTGCATTCCAATTGCGCAGAGAGACGTCATCCTGAGGCCGGCCACACCGTCGTTGCCCCCGGACGAACGTTTGCAGGCCGAAGGATCCATAAGCGAGGCCGCACGTGCGCTGCCGGATTGCACGATCGGCCCGATTTCGGTCTCAGTGCATCCCACCGACTCACGTGCTGCCGCGGCTATGGATCCTTCGGCCTGCAACCTTTCGTGCAGACAATAGTTACAGTGTGGTCGGCCTCAGGATGACGTCGGACGGGTGCGGCGCGAAAGCACAGGCTCATCTCCGGACCTATCAGAACACGCCGTTGACGCCCAGGCGGAGGCCTTCGAGGCGGATCATCCGGTCGTCGAAGCCGCCGCCGCGGAACCACTCGGCGAACACGGCGGCGCGCGGCACGATGCGCCACTGCACCCCCGCGCCGTACGACGGGCCCAGGTCCGCGCGGTTGCGCACGTCCGACTGGAAGGTGCCGCCGGGCGTGGTGATCACCGCGTCGCTGCGCGATTCGTTGTAGTAGTGGATGCCGTACCAGCCGTAGCCGCCCAGCGCGCCGGTGTCGTACCCCGCCATCAGGTCCAGCCCCACCTCGCTCACCGTGGCCGAGCCGCCCTCCACCTCGCCGGACGCGGCGCCGAGCGAATCCAGGAGCGCGCTCTCATCCGGCCTCAGCCGCGAGTAGGCGGTGATGCTGCGAACCCCCACGCTCACGCCCACCGGCGGCCCGAAGCGGGCGATGAACCCGGCCGCGATGGTGAATTGCGCATCGAGATACGCCTCCTGCGGCGCGCCGCCGACGCCCGCGGAGACGAAGCCCAGCCGCTGGTACTGCGCGCGGGCAGGCGCGGCCACGAGAAGAGCGAGGCTCAGGAAGAGCAGGACGGCGGGTAGATGGCGAGAACTCGCGCGCATGACAACTCGTCGCTCGGGGAGACGATCGGACTCGCGTCCGCCGATCCACGACGGGCGCAGCATCGTAACCAGCCAGACCGATGCCAGCGCGCTACGGCGACGGTGATGCCACGGCCTCCGCGGGAGCGCCGGTCGATGCCTCCGCCGCGTCGATGTCGGCGAGGAGGAGGTCCTCGATGGCGGCGGCGAGGGCGGAGAAGGTGGGGTGCTCGAAGAGGGTGCGGAGCGGGAGCTCGACCTGGAAGGCGGCGCGGACGCGGGACACGACCTGCGTGGCCATCAGCGAGTGCCCGCCCAGCTCGAAGAAGTTGTCGCGCGCGCCGATGCGGTCGCGGCGCAGCACGTCCTTCCAGATCTCCGCCAGCGCCTCCTCGGCCAGCCCGCTCGGCTCCACGAACTGCTCCGCCCCGGCGGGGAGATCGGGATCGGGAAGGGCGGCGCGGTCCACCTTGCCGTTGGGCGTGCGCGGCAGCGCGGAAAGCGCGGCGAAGGCGGCCGGCACCATCGTCTCGGGCAGCGACGCGCGGAGGTGCGCCTTCATCTCCGCCGCGGCCGGAGGATTCGATCCGGCGACGTAGGCGATGAGCCGAGCGTCTCCCGATTCCGACGGGCGGGCGATGACGACAGCCTCGTCCACGTCCGGATGCGCGAGCAGCACGGCCTCGATCTCCCCCGGCTCGATGCGGACGCCGCGTACCTTCACCTGGAAGTCGGCTCGGCCCAGGTACTCCAGTGCGAAAGTGCGAGAGTGCGAAGGTGCGAGAGTGGGTTCGTCACTCGACGAACTGCTGTGTGCTTCGGACGCTTCGTGGGCCCTCTCCCTGGCTCGTTCCTCGCCTGTCCCTCCCCCAAAACCGACTGGGGGAGGGACGGGGTCGGCGCGGCCTGCATCCGCTGGCGTGAGCGTCGAGCCACCGCGTGTCGGAAAGGCGAAAGCCTCATCTCGCGGTGAGTTACTTTCGCACTCTCGCACTTTCGCACTTTCGCCCCTCCATCGCGCCAGGTCGCCGGTGCGGTACATCCGCGTTCCGGCGGTCCCGAAAGGATCGGGAAGGAAGCGCTCCGCCGTCATTCCCGGGCGAGCGCGGTAGCCGCGCGCGAGGCCGTCTCCGGCCAGGTACAGCTCGCCGCGCGCGCCGATGGGGACGGGGCGCAGCAGGTCGTCCAGCACGTACGCGCGCGACCCGGCGATCGGCCGCCCGATCCGCATCTCCCCCGCCCCGCGCGGGACGAGCCACGCGCACGAGTACGTCGTATCCTCCGTCGGACCGTACAGGTTCTCCACGCGGTGGACGTGCGGGAGCGCGTACAGCGCCTCGGCGACGGCAGGCGGCAGCGGCTCGCCGGCGAGCGCGAAGGTGCGGACGGTCGGGGGGATGCGGCCCGTTTGTGCCAGCTCCGCGGCTGCGGCGGGAACCATGCTCGCGCGGCGGACGCCCGCGCCGGCGCCCGGCTCCGCGAGCGAGAGCGCGTTCTCGACCATCACCGCCCTGCCGCCCCACGCCAGCGCGAAAAAGATCTCCGCGACGGAGACGTCGAAGGAGATGGAGGTGGAGAAGAGGATTCCGCCCATCTCCTCCTCCGGCACCCACTTGCGCATCCAGTGCAGGAAGGCGGCGGCGCTGCGGTGCTCGATCTGCACCCCCTTCGGCCGCCCCGTCGAGCCCGACGTGTAGAGGATCCACGCCAGGTTCCCGGCCGTCGTGACGGGCTCCGGATCGTCTTCCGATTCGCGGCCGATCGCCTCCCGCTCGTCATCCAGCAACAGCACGCGCGCGGCCGTCCCGGCGATGGCGGCGGCGGTGCCGCGCTGGGCGATGACGAGCGGGGCGCCCGCATCCCCCAGCATCCACCCCAGCCGGTCGGAGGGATAGGCGGGGTCGAGGGGGATGTAGGCGCCGCCCGCCTTCAGCACCGCGAGCAGGGCGGCGACGAGGTCCGGCGTGCGCGCCAGGCACACGCCGACGGGCGTCTCAGCGGTGACGCCAAGGGCGCGGAGGCGGCGGGCCAGGCGGTTGGCGCGCGCGTTCAGCTCCGCGTACGCGATGCGCTCGCCGCCGTGCGCGAGGGCGACGGCGTCCGGCGTGCGCGCCGCGGCCGCCTCGAACAGCGCGTGCACCGTGTCGCCGCGCGGATTCTCGGGCACGTCGCCGTCGAGATCGCGGGTGATGCGGCGCGCCTCCGCGGCATCCAGCGGCGTGAGGTCCGCGATGGGGCGCGACGCATCTTCCGCGATCCGCTCCAGCACGTTGCGCAGGCCGCCGAGGACAGCGCGCACGGACTCGGCGTCCAGCCGCCCGGGATCGTACGTAGCGGTGACGCGAAACGACTCGGGCGAGGGCGCGGCGACGAGCGAGAGCGGGTAGTTGGTCCGCTCCGGCGAGTGCCCCTCTACGATCTCGAAAGCCCCGTCGTCCGCCCCTTCCGCGCCGCCGCCGAGCGCGTCGAGCGGATAGTTCTCGTAGACCAGCAGCGTCTCGAAAAGCCCGCTCTCGGCGGGAACCGGGCTCCAGGTGCGGACCTCGGCCAGCGGCGCGTGCTCGTACAGCCGCGCCTCGGCCTGCTCGCGGTGCGCCGCCTGGATCCAGTCGCCCACGCTGCCGGCGCGGGGGAGGCGGATGCGGACGGGGACGGTGTTGATGAACATCCCCACCATCTCCTCCACCCCCGGCAGCTCCGCCGGGCGGCCGGAGACGGTGGCGCCGAAGACCACGTCGCGCTCGCCCGCGTACGCGGCCAGGACGGCGGCCCATGCGCACTGCATCACCCCGCTGGCCGTGACGCGCAGGTGGCGCGCGACGGAATCCAGCGCGGACGCCAGCTCCGGCGGGAGGTGCGCCTGCTCCTGCGCGTGCGCCTCGGCGGGAGCGCCGGCGCGGTGCGGGGCACGGTCCAGCGGCAGCGGCGTGGGCGACGCGAACCCAGCCAGCCGCGCGCGCCAGAACGCCTCGGCGGCGCCCGCATCCTGCCCGCGCAGCCAGGCGATGTAGTCGCGGAACGGCCGGCGCGCGGGGAGCGCCACCTTTGCGCCACGCACGAACCCGTGGTAGAGCGCGCCGAACTCGCCCAGCACCAGGGGGAGCGACCACCCGTCCAGCAGCATGTGGTGCGACGCCAGCACGAAGCGGTGCTCGTCGTCGGCCGTGCGGTAGAGGCGCACGCGGACGAGCGGCGCGCGCGCCAGGTCGAAGCCGCGCGCGCGCTCCATCTCCATCTCCGCCGCGAAGCGCCGCTCCTGCCCGGCCGGCGGAAGCGCGCGCCAGTCCTGGTGCGTGAAGGGGAGCTCGGCCTGGCGGAAGACCACCTGCAGCGGCTGCGGGACGCCCTCCCACACGAAGCCGGTGCGGAGCACGGGGTGGCGGTCCACCACGGCCTGCCACGCGCGGCGGAACGCGTCCGTGTCGACCGCGCCGCGCAGGCGCATGCTGATCTGCTCCAGGTACGCGCCCGACCCCGGCGAGTAGAGCGTGTGGAACAGCATTCCCTGCTGCAGCGGGGAGAGCGGGTAGAGGTCCTCGACGTTCTTGCGGTTCATCTCAGGCTCAGGCTCTCGTTACCGCGGATGGGTGGCGCTGCCGGGCTTCATTGCGGCCGCGCCCCCGTGGGCCCTCCCCGCGGCTGGGGCCGCGTACCCCCTCCCGATAACGGGCCCCGATAACGGGAGGGGGTAACTTCGATTGGGCGCTCGGGCGGTGATGCAGTCGTCGGGCGGTGGTGTGCCGCGAGGCGAAACCCAGCCATCGTGGCGCGCTCCGAGGCTCCTCGCGGTTAGTTCTCCCCTCCCCCGCGGAGCGGGCGGTGGGGCCGGGGGCGTGGGCCAGCCAAGCGGGCGGAGCATCTCCGCTCGGTGCCGAAGCCCCTCCTAACGGTCAGTCCAGATCTCCTTCACCCATCCCCGCTCGCCGTCCCGATCAACTCCCGGAGCGCCGTGATGCACCCGTTCGCCAGGCGCTCGATGGTGGCGCGGCGGTAGATGGCGGGGCCGTGGAAGAACATCAGGCGGAGGCGGCCGTCCGCGGTCATCGACTCCAGGGCGATGCGGTAGCGGCGCGGGGCGCGGGGGGAGCGGAGCGCGCCCAGCGGCTCGGCGGCGGGGACGAAGAGCGACGCGGCGTCGGGCGCGCGGTTGTCCATCTGCCCCAGGTAGTTGACGCTGATCTCGGGGCGGGCGCGGGCGGCCAGCAGCGCGCGATCGGCCGGATCTCCACCCCAGCGCAGCAGCCCGTAGCCGAGGCCGCGGCGGGGGACGGCGCTCCGCATCTCCTTCGTCGCGCGCAGCGTTTCGCCGATGGCGGCTTCGGCGCGGAGGAGGAGCGGATGCATGGTCGTGAACCAGCCGGTGGTGCGCGCCGGATGCATGTCGTCGAACAGGTCCTCGCGGCCGTGCGACTCCACCTCCACCAGCACCTCCGCGCGGCCGGTCCACTCCGCGACGGCGTGCGCGACCGCGGCGAGGAGCGCGTCGTTGATCTGCGTGCCGTGTGCGCGCGGCACGTCTTCCAGCAGCGCGCGCGTCTCCGCCTCGTCCAGCTCCACGACCACGGCGTGCGCGGCGCCCTCCACGTCCGCGCCGTCGCCGTCCGCGGGGAGCGGGGGGTGGGCGAGGGGGATGGCATCGCACCAGTAGCCGAGTTCCGCGCGCAGCTCGGGGGTGCGCGCGAACTCCGCCAGCCGCCGCGCCCACTGCGCGTACGACGTGGTCCTGGGCGGGAGATGGGGATCGGCGCCGGCGGCGAGCGCGCGGTACGCCGTCTCCAGGTCCTCCAGCAGCGGCGGCCACGAGACCACGTCCACCACGAGATGGTGGCTGGTGACGACGAGCCGCTGCGGGCGCGCCGGGCCGCAGTCGAAGAGCACCGCGCGCATCACCGGCCCGCGCTCCAGGTCCAGCGACGCGTGCGCCTCCTCCGCCCGCGCGGCGATGGCGGCGGCGAGCCCGTCGTCCGGCACGCCGGCGAGGTCGGCGAAATCGACGGGGGATGGGGCGCCGGGCGCGGGGAAGTGCTGCGTCCACCCCTCGTCGCCGCGGCGGAAGACGGCGCGGAGGGCGTCGTGGTGCGCCATCACCGCATCCACCGCGCGGAGGAGGACGGCGGGGTCGATGCGCTCGGCGGCGCGGACCATCACCGCGTGGTTCCAGTGGTGCGCGTCGGGGAGGTCCTGCTCGAAGAACCATCCCTGCACGGGCACCAGCGGCGCGTCGCCGGTGACGGGGCCCTGCTCGGCGTGGATCACCGGCGCCGATCCCGCCACCGCGGCGAGGCCGGCGATGGTGGGGTGCGCGAAGATCTGGCGCGGGACGATGCGGATCCCCTCCTGCGCCGCGCGGAGGATCACGTGGATGGAGAGGATGGAATCTCCCCCCATCGCGAAGAAATCGTCGTGGATGCCGATGCGGTCGCGCCCGAGCACGTCGGCCCAGACGCGCGCCAGCGCCGCCTCGACCGCGTTCGACGGCTCGCCGCCGGCGGACGCGGGCGCGGGCGATTCGTCCTCGCCGCGCGGGGCGGGGAGCGCGTCGCGGTCGATCTTCCCGCTCGTGGTGGTCGGGAACGCGTCCATCGCCACGATGGCGGCGGGGACCATGATCTCCGGCAGCCGCTCGCGGAGGAAGGCGCGCAGCCCGGCCGGCGCCACCATCTCCACCCCCGGCGCGGCGACGGTGTACGCGACGAGCCGCCCGTCGCGCACGACCGCGACGGCCTCGTGCACGGCGGGGTGATGGAGGAGCGCGTGCTCGACCTCGCCCAGTTCGACGCGGTGGCCGCGGACTTTTACCTGGCTGTCCAGGCGCCCGAGGTATTCGAGTGCGAGAGAAGGTGCGAAAGTGCGAGAGTGCGAGAGTGCGAAAGTGGGGTCTTCGCGCGGACTGGCAGAGTGCGTTTCCTCGCCTCCGTGGGCCCTCTCCCTGGCTCGTGCCTCGCCTGTCCCTCCCCCAGAACTGCCTGCGGGAGGGACGGGGTCGGCGCGGCCTGCATCCGCCGGCGCGAGCGTCGGGCGATTGGGTGTCGGGGGAGAGAAAGTCTCACCTCGCGATGAGTTACTTTCGCACTCTCGCACTCTCGCACTTTCGCACCATCTCACGCGGTCGCCCGTCCGATACATCCGCGCCCCGCCCTCGCGAGAGAACGGGTCGGGGAGGAATCGCTCCGCCGTGAGCGCGGGGCGATGCAGGTAGCCGCGCGCCACCTGCGCCCCCGCCACGTACAGCTCGCCGGGGATGCCGGGCGGCACGGGCTCCATCGCCGCGTCCAGCACCCAGGCGCGCGTGTTGGCGGCGGGGCGGCCGATGCTCACGCGCTCCGCGCCGGGCTCGGCGACGGCGACGGTGGAGTAGACCGTCGCCTCGGTGGGGCCGTAGAGGTTGCGGACGGTGCGCACCGAACCGGCCGCGTGCAGCGCATCCACCAGCGTGGCCGGGAGCGCCTCACCGCCCAGGTTCAGCGTCGCCATCCGCGGCGGGAGGGCGCCGGCGCGGAGAAGCTCGGCGGCGGCGGTGGGGACCATCACCCCCATCGTCACCGCGTCCGCGCCGGGGAGGCCCACGAGGTCGAGCGCGTTGGCGACGAGAACGAGGCGGCCACCGTTGCAGAGGGTGTCGAAGATCTCCGCGACGGAGACGTCGAAGGAGGCGGAGGTCGAGGCGAGAACGGCGGCGCGCTCGTCGTCCGTCACCATCTCCCGCATCCAGCCGAGGAGGTTGGAGACGCCGCCGTGCTGGACCTCCACCCCCTTCGGCGTTCCCGTGGAGCCGGAGGTGAAGAGGACGTAGGCGAGCGTGCGCGGATCGATCTCCATCTCCAGATCGCCATCTTCCTCCCGCCCGATCTCCTCCGCGTGCGCGTCGATGAGGACAGGCGAGACACGGTCGCCGCCGATCGCCTCCCATCTCCCCCACGTGGTGATGAGGAGCGGGGCGCGCGCGTCGGCCAGCAGCGCGCGCAGGCGGGCGGAGGGATGCGCCGGGTCGAGCGGGACGTACGCCGCGCCCGACTTCAGGACGGCGAGGAGGGAGACGACGAGCTCCGGCGTGCGCTCCAGGCAGACACCCACACGCACCTCCGGCCCGGCGCCGAGCGCGCGGAGGCGGCGCGCCAGGCGGTTGGCGCGCGCGTTCAGCTCGGCGTAGGTGAGCGTCGCGCCGTCGTACGTTAGCGCGGGCGCGCCCGGCGTCGCCGCCGCCTGTGTCTCGAAGCGGCGGGGGAGGGGGATGAACGGGATCTCCCGCTCGATGCCGCGGGAGGCGCGGAGGATGGACTCGCGCTCGGCGTCGTCCAGCATCGACAGGCGCGAGAGGCGGGCGTGCGGGCGGGCGGCGGCGTCGCCGAGCAGCGCCAGCAGCCGCGCGGAGAACGCCTGCATCGACGCCACGTCCCACAGGTCGGTGGCGAACTCCAGCGTGGCCATCAGCCCGTCGCCGGACTCGATGGTGCTCAGCAGCAGGTCGAACTTGGAGACGCCGGTGTCGACCAGCGCCACGCTGTGCTCCACGTGCACCGGCCGCGGGTCCAGCGCGCTCAGCATCCCGTCGTCCGAGGCGCGGTGCATCTCCACGTACACGTGGTGGAAGTACATCACCTGGAACAGCGGGTGGCGGCTGAGGTCGCGCGGCAGGTCCAGCTCGTCGACCAGCTTCTCGAACGGGAGGTCCTGGTGCGCGTCGGCGTCCAGCACCGCGGTCCGCGCGCGGGCCACCATCTCCACGAAGGTGGGGTCGTCCGACACGTCCATCCGCAGCGCGGCGGTGTTCACGAAGTAGCCCACGATGCGCTCCAGCTCCGCGCGGCTGCGGTTGCCGAAGAGCGCGCCGAGCACGATGTCGCTCTGCCCCGAATACTTGTGCAGCAGCGCGAAGAAGCCCGCGGTGAGCACCATGTTCAGCGTCACCCGCTCGCGCGCGCACAGCTCGCGCAGCGCCAGCGTCAGCCCGGGCGGCACGGTGAAGCGGAGGATGGCGCCGCGGTGGCTTTCGGCGGGCGGGCGGGGACGGTCGGTGGGGAGGTCGAGCGCGGGGGCGCCGGCCAGGAGCTTCCGCCAGTAGTCCACCTGCTCGCGCAGCGTGTCGCCGGAAAGCCAGCGCCGCTGCCAGACGGCGTAGTCGGCGTAGCGGAGAGGGGGCTCGGGCAGATCGCTGGGCAGCCCGCGCGCGAAGCGGCCGTACAGGTGGTCGATCTCGGAGAAGATGACGGGCTCGGACCAGCCGTCGGTGGTGATGTGGTGCGTGGTCTTCACCAGCACGCAGCGCTCGTCGCTCACGCGCAGCAGGGTGACGCGCACCAGCGGGCCGGTGGAGATGTCGATCGGCCGCGCGCCCTCTTCCGCGATGAGCGCCCGCACGCTCTCGCCCGCGGCGATGCGGCCGCGATGGTCGAAGACGTCCACGCGCGCCGGGTACGGCGGAAGGACGACGGACTTCAGCTCGCCACCCACCATGCGGTAGACGGTGCGCAGCGCCTCGTGTCGGCGCACCACCTCGGCCACGGCGCGCTCCAGGACGTCCACGTCCACGTCGGCGCGGATGGAGATGGCGACGGGGACCTGGTACATGGGGCTGCCCGGGTCCATCTGCGCCAGGAACCACATCCGCTCCTGCGCGAACGAGAGCGGGAAGACGGGCCCGTCGCCGGCGCAGCGGGTGATCGCCTCGCGCGGACGGGCGCCGCGGGACTCGCCGCGCAGCCGCTTCTCCAGCAGCGCGCGCCGGGCGTCGGTGAGGCCCGCCTTGCGGTCGAGCAGGTCCTGCATGGGGTGCTCGCTGGGATGGTGGTGACTGGATCCCCTCGCACTTGCCAGCACGGCTGAAATCACCGATTAGCCGATCGAACTCACCGCATACCAGGCATCAGCTCCCTTCCGCGGCGCCCGTGGGGCCCTCCACCCGCGGCTGGGGCCGCGTACCCCCCTCCCGATAACGGGGGGGGTACCTTCGATTGCGGCGCGCAAGTGGTGGCGTACGCTTCAGCTGTGGTGTGATGCGTTGCCCGCTCCAGCATCCCCGCGCGGCGCCGAAGCCTTCCCCGCGTTGAGTCCTCCCCTCCCCCGCGGAGCGGGCGGAGGGGCCGGGGGGAGGGGGCCAGCCAGGCGGGCAGGATGCAATCCTGAATCGAGCCGCCGACTCTCCTCGCGATGAGGTCTCCCCTCCCCCAGGCAGTTTTGGGGGAGGGGCCGGGGGAGAGGGCCGCGGCGCCGGGCGATCACCGGTGGTTGCTCCCCGCACCGATGACGCCGCGCGTTTCCGCCGGCTGACGCTCATGCTCCGGCTATGGATACTTCGGGCTGCCGTCATCGGCGCGGGACCGGCGGCGACGTGGCCGCCCTCAGGATGACGTCAGGGTTTGTGACGCTTCATCCCTTATCCCACCTCCACCTCGACGTACTCGGGGAAGGGGGCGATGGCCGCGAGGTCGTGCTCGAAGAGGATCATGTCGCCGCGGCGCTCGACCTCGTGGAAGCCGCCGAAGCGGTAGGTGACCTCCATCATCCGGTTGCGGCCGTTGGGGACGAACTCGGCGCGGAGCTTCGCGCCCGCGTCCTTCGCCAGGCGCATGATGTGGCTCATCATGATGGTGCCCACGCCGCGGCTCATCACCCGGCAGCTCATCAGCAGCAGCTTCACCGTCCAGTACCCGGCGCTCGTCTTCTCCACCAGCGCCAGGCCGATCTTGCCGTAGGTGCCGTAGCGGTCGTCCAGCCCCGCGACCAGGAGGACGTGGTCCGGCGAGGTGCGGAAGGCGTCCAGCTCGTCGTAGCCGTAGGTGTAGCCGGTGGTGTTCAGCTGGTTGGTGCGCACCGTCAGCTCCTCGGCGCGCTGCAGGTCTTCCTCGCCGCACGGGGCCAGGGTGAAGCGCATCCGCAGCCCGCGCAGGAACTCCTCGCTGGGGCCGGCGAAGGTCTCCTCGGCCTGCTGCCGCTCGATGTCGGCGCGGTACATCTCGCGGCGCCGGCGGCTGTCGTCGGTGATGAACTCGGGGTTCATCTCCGGGAGATCGAGGAGCGTGGCCAGGTCGGCCGCGTCCATGGTGCGCACCTGCGGGCAGGCGAACGCCACCTCCTCGCGCTCGAACGGCTGGTCGTCGATGAACAGGAAGGTGTCGAGGCCGATGTTCAGCTTCCTGGCGATGCGCTCGACGTTCTGCCCCTTGGCGCTCCAGTCGATCTGCGGATGCAGGAAGTAGTCGTCGATGCCGAGCGCGCGCAGGCGCTCCATCGCGCGGTCGCGGTCGTTGCGGCTGGCGATGGACTGCAGGATGCCGCGCTCGTCCAGCGTGCGCAGGATGCCGAGCACCCCCGGCCGCAGCTCCACGTGGTCGTCCTCGAGCAGGATGCCGTCCCACACGGTGTGGTCCAGGTCCCACACCACGCACTTCACGGCCTTGGGCTTCTTCTTCGTTTCCGGCATCGGCATTTCCGGCAGCGGCGAAACGGCTTGGGACATCGTCATCTCGGTGGTTTGCTGAACAGGTCTGCGCCCCGGCTTTCCAGGGGCGAATGAATTCGCGGCAACAACGGCCCGAAGTCCGCCTTCGCGGACTCGCAACGCACCATCTCTGCGGCTCCGAGGCGATGGTGCCGCCTCGATGAGTTCTCCGAGGGGAGGGGCCAGCCGGGCGGGCAGGATGTCTCCGCCCTGCCGCCCAAGCCTCTCCTCCTTCCTCACCCCGCCACCAGCTCGTTCACTTCGTCCTCGCTCAGCGCCTCGATCTCGGCGAGGATGGCTTCCTCGACCAGCAGCGACATCTTCGCGATGGTGGGCGCCTCGAAGATCACCTTCAGCGGCAGCTCGAGCTCGAACATGTCCTTCAGCCGCGCGATGATCTGCGTGGCGAGCAGCGAGTGGCCGCCCAGCGCGAAGAAGTCGTCGTGGACGCCGACGCGGTCCACGCCCAGCAGCGTCTGCCACACCTCGGCGATGCGCGCCTCGGTGTCGCTCTCCGGCGGCTGGTACGCGGTGGACAGGTCGCCGGGGCGGGCGTAGCGCCGCGCGGGGGCCTCGGCCGGGCGGGCGCCGCGGCGGATGCGCGGCTCCAGCGCGCCGGTGGAGACCAGCACGTTCGGCTCGCCCGCGAGCGCCAGCACGCGCCGCAGCGCGGGGGCGACTTCGTGCGGGGCGATCCAGAGCGCGTCGGCAGCATCGGTCGACGCGGCGGGCGCGGCGGCGCGGTCCCACGCGATGCTGGTGACGGGCGCGCCGGTGCGGGCCGCGCGCTGCGCCCACGCATCCACCCGCGCGTTCGCCATCGCCACGCGCGCGAGGCCGACGGCGCCCACGACGCCCGCGAGCGACGACTCCACCAGCACGAAATCGAGCGCGCGCCCGGCGATCGCCGTCTCCAGCGCGGCGAGCTGCGCGTCGACGCGGTCCATCTCCAGCGCCCAGCCGGCGGGCTGCACCTCGTCCACGGCGGCGGGGGCGGCGAGCGCGTCCATCCCCAGCGCGTGGAATACGCCGTCGACGCGCCCCCAGCGCTCCTCCACGCGGCGGAAGGCGGCGTCCAGCTCGTGCACCGGGTCGGCGCGGTCGGTGACGACCTCCACGCCGGCGTCGGCGAGCGCCTTCACCGCGCTGGCGGCGGCGTGCGCGGGGTTGCCGGGCGAGAGCATCTCCAGGAAGAGGTGCATCTCCCCCGAAACCGGGAGGCGCGCGTCGACGACGGCGATGCGCACGCCCGGCGTCTCCGCCAGCGCGGCGGCGAGCGCGGCGCCGCGCCCCTCCAGCCCCCCCGCGAAGACGTAGACGCCGCCTTCGCGCACCGCCGCCGCGGGCCGTTCCGCGCGCACGGCGCGGAAGCCGCGCGCCCACCGGTGCCGCCCGCGCAGGGCGGCGACGGGCTCGTCCGCCACCGCCAGCACCTCGTCAGCCAGCCGCCGGGCCGCGGACGAGTCGCCGGTGACGTCAACTGCGCGGCAGGGGAGCGCGGGGTGCTCCAGCGCTGCGGCGCGGCAGGCGGCCGCGACGGCGGCGGCGCGGGGATCGATCTCCTCGTCGCCGGCCACCTCCTGCGCGCCGCGGGTCACCGCGACGACGCGCGTATCCACCCCCGCGTGGGCCAGCGCGGAGGCGAGCAGGAGGAAGGAGATGGGATCGTTCGATAAATCTACAACCAACTGCGGCTTCCTGTCTCCCTCCGCGGCCGCAAGCGCACGGAAATCATCCCGCGAGCCGGGCCGCAGCGTCCATTCGTCCCCATCCCGCGCGAACGCGGCGCCCAGGTGGACGATGACGACCTGCCGCCCATCTCCCGACAACGCGGCGGCGAACTCGTCTCCCATCGCCCCGCCGTCGGTGACGAGGAGGATGCGCGAAACAGTTTCGTCGGGAGATGCGGCGGGGGTGCGCGTCCAGGTGGGTACGTACGTCCACTCGGCGGGGTCGGCGCGCTTCCCTTCCCCCGTCTCCCTCCTGTTGTCCTTTTTGTCCCACATCCAGTCGATCCAGTAGCGCTGCCGGTCCCACGGGTAGGTGGGGAGGTGGACGCGGCGGCGGCGCTCGCCGCCGCGGAACGCGCTCCAGTCCGGCGCCACGCCCGCCATCCACAGCCGCCCGAGCGCGTCGAGCAGCACCGCCTGGTCGGGGCGCCGGTCGTACGCGTAGCGGAGGGAGGGGACGACGGCGGCGGGCGCCGCTTCCCCGCCGTCCGCGCGCTGGCGGACGAAGGTGGAGAGGGTCTGGCCGGGGCCGACCTCCAGCAGCACGTGCCCCGGCTCGCTCAGCAGCGCGCCCGCACCCTCGGCGAAGCGGACGGTGCCCAGGAGGTGGCGCGTCCAGTACGCCGGGTCGGTCGCCTCGGCGTCGGTGAGCCAGGTGCCGGTGACGTTGGAGATGATGGGGATGCGCGGCGGGCGCAGGCGCACGGACGCGGCGAGGCGGGCGAGCGCGTCCGCCGCGGGCGCCATCATCGGCGAGTGGAAGGCGTGCGTGGTGGCCAGCCGCCGCGCCGTGATCCCCATCTCCCCCAGCCGCCGTTCCAGTGCGGCGATCCCCGCCTCGGGCCCCGCGGCCACACACAGCTCCGGCGCGTTCACCGTGGCGATCGCAACGTCTTGCGGGAGATGGGGATGGAGCGCGTCCGGCGCGGCGGAGACGGCGAGCATCGCCCCGCCGGGGAGGCGCCCGATGAGCGCCGCGCGCCCGGCGACGAGCGCCAGCGCGTCCTCCAGCGACAGCACGCCGGCGACGCACGCCGCTGCGTACTCGCCCAGCGAGTGGCCGATCACCGCCTCGGGAGCGATCCCCCAGCTCATCCACAGCTTCGCCAAGGCCCAGGAGACGACGAAGACGGCGGGCTGCGCGAGCTCGGTGCGGTTCAGCCGCTCCGCCGCGGGGTCGGGCGCGTCCGGGCGGAGGATGCGGCGCAGATCGAAGCCGGACGCCTCGGGCGCGGCGTCGGACGGCGCCTCGCCGGGGAAGAGGACGTCGCGGAGGTCGAGGCCGAGCAGGGGGACGAGGATCTCCGCGCAGCGGTCGACCTCCGCGCGGAAGACGGGCTCCGCCTCGTACAGCCCGCGCGCCATCTGCGGATAGTGGTCGCCCAGGCCGGGGAAGAGGAAGGCGACGGAGAGGCTGCCCGCCTCCGCGACGCCGGACGCGACGCGCCCCGGGCCGCGCAGCACCGCCGCCGTGTCCTCGCCCTCGCGCACGACGGCGATGCGGCGGTGCGGCAAGGCGCGCCGCCCCTCGCGCAGCGTGAAGGCAACGTCGGCCAGCGGGAGATGGGGATGGGACTGGAAATGGTCGGCCAGCCGCGCGACCGCCGCATCCGCGGCCGCAGCGGTGCGCGCGGAGAGCGCCAGCAGCTGCCACGGGCGCGACGCGCCGGACGGCACGGCCGCGGGCGCCTCTTCCAGCACCACGTGCGCGTTCGTCCCGCCGATGCCGAACGAGCTGACGCCGGCGCGGCGCGGATGGCCGTCCGTCTCCCACTCCCGCGGCGCGTCGGGGACGAAGAAGGGCGAGCCGGCGAAGGGAACGCGCGGGTTGGGCGCGGTGAAGTTCACCACCGGCGGGATCCGCGCGTGCTCGAGCGAGAGGACGGTCTTGATGAACCCGGCGATCCCCGCGGCCGCGTCCAGGTGGCCGATGGCGGTCTTCACCGCGCCCAGCGCGCACCAGCCTTCGCCCTGCTCGACGGTGGCGCGGAAGGCGCGGGTGAGCGCGGCGACCTCGATGGGATCGCCCAGCTCGGTGCCGCTGCCGTGCGTCTCGACGAGACCGACCGTGGCGGGATCGACGCCCGCGAGCGCCAGCGCCTCGGCGATGACGGCGGCCTGGCCATCGACGCTGGGCGCGGTGTAGGCCACCTTCCCCGCCCCGTCGTTGTTCACCGCGCTCCCGCGGACCACCGCGCGGATGGCGTCGCCGTCGCGGAGCGCGTCGGCCAGGCGCTTGAGCACGACCACACCCGCGCCGTTGCCGCCCACCATCCCCGCCGACGCGGCGTCGAAGGCGCGGCAGTGCCCGTCGGGCGAGGCGGGGCCGCCGGGGCTCCAGATGTAGCCGCTGTCGGGGATGTGCACGCAGGCGCCGCCGGCCAGCGCCAGGTCGCACTCGCCGCGAAGGAGGCTCTGCGCCGCGAGGTGGACGGCGACGAGGGAGGTGGAGCACCCGGTCTGCACGGTCACCGCGGGGCCGCGCAGGTCCAGCTTGTACGCCGTGCGCGTGGCCAGGAAGTCGGCGCCGCCGGCCATGCTGAGCTGCAGCCCGGTCATCCCCTCAGTGGCCGCGGCGCTGCCGCGCACGTTCAGCTCGGTGTAGCCGTGCCCCGCCGCGCCGGCATACACCGCGACGGCGCCGCCCGCGCGCGAGGGGTCGTACCCCGCGTCTTCCATGGCCTCCCACGCGCACTCCAGGAAGATGCGGTGCGACGGCTCCAGCGCCTCTGCCTCGCGCGGGCTGAAGCCGAAGAACGCGGCGTCGAAGTGCTGCACGTCGCGCAGGCGCCCGGTCGCGGGGACGAGGTGGGGATCGTCGGCGATCTCGGGGGGATGGCCGGAGGCGCGCAGCTCGTCGCGGGTGGAGTGGGTGATGCACTCGCGGCCGTCGCGGATGTTGGCCCAGAACTCGTCGATGCCGTCCGCGCCGGGAAAGCGCCCCGACATGCCGATGACGGCGACGTCGAAGTCGCCGCCGGGATCGGAAGCATCGGGCGCGGCGGACGCGGCGGACGCGGCGAGGGATTTATCTGGCTCGTGCATCGAGTCGTGTGCGGTCATCTACTCAATCCTGTGATGAGCTACTCAATCCTGCTGTCGTGCGACCCACTGATGGCGCTTCGGCCGCGCCCCCTTGGGCCCTCCCCCCGCGGCTGGGGCCGCGTCCCCTCTCTCGATAACGGGAGGGGGTAACTTCGGTCGCGGCGCTCAGGTGGTGGCGCATTCGTCGGGTGACCGCTTGATGCGTGGCCTACTCAAGCATCCCCGCGCCTCCGGAGGCTTCTCCGCGGTTAGGCGGGCAGGATGCAGCCCCCCAGCACCAATCCCACCCAGCTACCTCTCCCGGTACGGGAGAGGTGGACGGCCTAAGCCGGCCGGAGAGGGCGCGGCGCCGCGGGCGCGCTCCGCACCCTCTCCCCGCACCAATGCTCCTACCTCCGCCCGCGCCGCAGCATCTCGCGCCGCATGGCCGCGCGGTCGTGGCCGGGCTGCGCGGCCGTTTCGGATCGCGTGTCGCCGCGCGCGTCGGCGCCTGCCGCGGCTCCATCCCCCTGCGACGCGATGTGCGCGGCCTGCGCGCGGACGGTGGGGAAGCGGAAGAGGTCGATGACCGAGATCTCGGCATCCAGCGCGTCGCGCAGGCGCTTCTGCAGGGCGACGAGGAGGAGCGAGTGGCCGCCGATCTCGAAGAAGTTCTCGTCCAGCCCCACCGCATCGACCGCCAGCACGTCGCACCAGACGCGGGCGACGGCGCGCTCCGTGGCGCTCTTCGGCGTCGCCATCGGGGCGGTCGGCGCCGCGGCGTCCGGCTCGGGGAGGGCGCGGCGGTCGAGCTTGCCGGACGGGGTGAGCGGGAGCGCGTCCATCACCCGCCACGCGGCCGGCACCATGTACTCGGGAAGCCGCCCCGCGAGGTGCGCGCGCAGCCCGGCCACGTCGGCCGCCGCGCCCGCCGCGGGGACGACGTACGCCGCGAGCCGCTTCCCCGCCCCGTCGCCGCGCACCACGACGGCGGCCTGGGCGACCGACGGGTGCTCCGTGAGCGCCGCCTCGATTTCGCCGGGCTCCACGCGGAAGCCGCGGAGCTTTACCTGGAAGTCGGTCCGGCCGAGGAACTGAAGTGCGAAAGTGCGAGAGTGCGAAAGTGCGAGAGTGGGCTCGTCGCGGGACTCGCGATCATGCGCGTCCGCCGCATCGTTGGCCCTCTCCCTGGCTCGTGCCTCGCCTGTCCCTCCCCCAAAACTGCCTGGGGGAGGGACGGGGTTCACGGGGCCTGTGACCGGCTGCGCGAGCGTCGGATGCTGGCGTGCCGGGCTGTTACTTTCGCAAGCTCGCACTTTCGCACTTTCGCACCATCTCACCCGGTCTCCCGTGCGATACAGCCGTCCCCCCGCTGGCCCGAACGGGTCGGGGACGAAACGCTCCGCCGTGAGCGCGGGGCGGCCGAGATAGCCGCGCGCCAGGCTGGCGCCGCCCGCGTACAGCTCGCCCGGGACGCCCAGGGGGACGGGGTGCATCCGCGCGTCCAGCACGTACAGCCGCGTGTTGTCCACCGGCGCGCCGATCGGCGGGAGCGCGGGCCACGCCTCCGGATCGCCCTCCACGCGCTGCGCCGAGACGACGTGCGTCTCGCTGGGCCCGTACTGGTTCTCCAGCGCGGCTTGCGGGTTCGCGCGGAAGAAGGCGCGCAGCTGCGGCGTCGACCGCAGCGCCTCGCCCGCGGTGATCACCTCGCGGAGGTCGGGGAGATGCGCCGCGGACGAGGCCGGATCGCCGTTCCCTGTCCCCTGTCCCCTTTTCCCTGTCCCCTCGACGAGGTTCTGCAGCGCCGCGAACGGCAGGAACAGCCGCTCGATGCGGTGCTCGCGCAGATGCCGCATCAGCGCCTCGGGGTCGCGCCGCGTGTCGTCATCGATCAGCACGAGCGTGCCGCCGCTGGCGAGCGTGGCGTAGATCTCCTGGAACGCGACGTCGAAGGAGAGCGAGGCGAACTGCAGCGTCCGCACGGGCGCGGCATCCCCCCACCGCTCGATCTGCCAGCGCAGGAGGTTGGCGACGGCGCGGTGCGGGAGCGCGGCGCCCTTCGGCCGGCCCGTGGAACCGGAGGTGTAGAGGACGTAGAACAGGTTCTCGGGATCGACCTCGACACGCGGATCGTCCGCCGGCTCGCGCGCGATCTCCTCGCGCTCGGCGTCGATGCGGAGGACGCGTGCGGCGGACGAGGCGAGGCGCGCGGCGACGTCCGACGTCGTGAGGACGACGGCGGCGCGGCTGTCGGCCAGCATGTACGCGACGCGATCGGCGGGATACGCCGGATCGACGGCGACGCAGCAGCCGCCCGCCTTCGCGACGGCGAGCGTGGCGATCACCATCTCCACCGACCGCTCCATCGCCACGGCGACGCGCGCGTCGGGGCCGACGCCCAGGCGGCGCAGGCGGTGCGCGAGGCGGTTGGCGCGCGCCTCCATCTCCCGGTATGTCACCCGCTCGCCCTGATGTTCGATCGCGGCGGCGTCCGGCGTGCGCGCCGCCTGCGCGGCGACGAGCGCGTGCGCCGTTTCCGCCGCGCGCGGGCGATCGGTGCGGTTGAGGCCGCGGAGGAGCTGGCCGCGCTCCTCGCCGGACAGAAGGGACAGGTGGGAGATGGGGATGCCGGGCGACGCGGCGGCCTCGCGGAGGAGCGTCCCGAGGTGGCGCGTCAGGCGCTCGATGGTGGATTCGTCGAAGAGCGCGGTGGCGTATTCGGCCCAGCCCCGGATCCGGCCATCCTCCGCCTCGAACAGGATCAGCGTCAGGTCGAAGCGCGACGTGGCCGTTTCCACGCGGCGCGGGCGGAGGCGCGCCTCACCGAGCGCATCGCCATCCCCCGCTGGCGTGTTCTGGACGGTGAGCATCACCTGAAAAAGCGGCGCGTGGCTCAGGCTGCGCGGCACCTTCAGCGCGTCCACCAGCTTCTCGAACGGCACGTCCGGGTGGGCGTACGCGTCCAGCGTGGCGTCGCGCACGCGGCGCAGCAGCGCGGCGAACGTCGGGTCGCCGGAGAGGTCGCCGCGCAGCGCCAGCGTGTTGCCGAAGAAGCCGGCCAGCCCCTCCAGCTCGGGCCGCGCGCGGTTGGCGATGGGCGTGCCGACCACCACGTCTTCCTCGCCCGTCCAGCGGTGCAGGAGCGCCTGGAAGGCGGCCAGCAGCACCATGAACAGCGTGGCGCCCTCGCGCCGGGCGGCGGCGCGCGCGAGGGTGGCGGCGTCGGCGGGAAGGACGAAGGGGAGGAGGGCGCCGGCCGTGTCCTGCACCGCCGGGCGCGGCCGGTCGGCGGGGAGCTCGAGCAGCGCGGGGGCGCCGGCCAGCCGCGCGCGCCAGAACTCCAGCTGCCGCTCGAGCGCGGGCCCGCTCAGCCACTGGCGTTGCCGCGCCGCGAACTCGGCGTAGCGCATCGGCAGCGGCGGGAGGGGCGACGGCTGGCCGCGGCGGAAGGCGTCGTACAGCGCCTCCAGCTCGCGCAGGATGATGCCGCCGGACCACGCGTCGGTGGCGATGTGGTGGAGGACGAGCGAGAGGACGTGCTCGCGCTCGCCCTGGCGGATAAGGCGCGCGCGGAAGACGGGCCCCGCGGCGAGGTCGAACGGCGCGCGCGCCTCGGCGGCAAGGGCGCGCTCCGTCTCCAGCTCGCGCACCTCCGCCGGGAGCCGTGACAGGTCGGTGACGGGGAGATGGAAGCCGGTGAAAGGCTGCACGACCTGCACCGGCGCGTCGCCTTCGATGGCGAAAACGGTGCGCAGCGGCTCGTGGCGGCGGACGATCTCGCCGAGCGCGCGCTCCAGCGCGGCCACGTCCAGCGGGCCGGTGACGTCGAGCACGGCGGGGACGTTGTAGGCGGCGCTCCCCGGCTCCATCCGGTCGATGAACCAGAGCCGCTCCTGCGCGAACGACAGCGGGAGCGCCCCCGCCGCTTCCGTCCGCGCCGGCGCCGCATCCCCCGCCTGCTCCATCTCCCCCGCCCCGCGCAGCGCGCCGAGGCGGCGGGCCTGGTCGCGGAGCACGGGGGATTCGAAGACGGCGCGCATCGGCAGCTCCACGCCCAGGAGCGAGCGGACGCGGGAGACGACCTGCGTGGCCATCAGCGAGTGCCCGCCGCGCTCGAAGAAGTTGTCGCTCGCGGCGATGGCGTCCGCGCCCAGCACCTCGGCCCAGATCGCGGCCAGCATCCGCTCGTCTTCGGTCACCGGCGGCTCGCCGCGCGCGGAGGCGGCGGCGAAGTCGGGCGGCGGGAGGGCGCGGCGGTCGATCTTTCCCGTGGCCGTGCGCGGGATCGCGCCGATGGGGACGATTGCCGAGGGGACGAGCCACGCCGGGAGGCGCGCGGCCAGCGCGGCGCGGACGGCGGCGGCGTCCAGCTCGCCGCGCGGGACGACGTACGCCGCGAGCCGCATCTCCCCCGACGCGTCCGCCCGCGCGGCGACGGCGCATTCCGCCACGTCGGGGAGCGCGCGCAGGGCGGCTTCGACCTCGCCGGGCTCGACGCGCGCGCCGCTGATCTTTACCTGCGCGTCGGTGCGGCCGAGGAGATCGAGTGCGAGCGAAGGTGCGAAAGTGCGAGAGTGCGAGAGTGCGAAAGTGGACACATCGCAGGAGTCGGCGGTGCGCGTTTCCGCGCCTCCGCGGGCCCTCTCCCTGGCTCGTTCCTCGCCTGTCCCTCCCCCAAAACTGCCTGGGGGAGGGACGGGGTTCGCGGGGCCTGCATCCATCGGCGTGAGCGTCGGATGCGGGAGTGCCGAGTTGATACTTTCGCACTGTCGCACTTTCGCACTTTCGCACCATCTCACGCGGTCGCCCGTTCGGTACATCCGCGCCCCCGCCTCGCGGGAAAACGGGTCGGGGACGAAGCGCTCCGCCGTGAGGGCGGGGGCGCGCAGGTAGCCGCGGGCCAGCGCGGGGCCGCCCAGGCAGAGCTCGCCGGGCGCACCGTTCGGGACCGCGCGCAGCATCGCGTCTACCACGCGCGGCTCGCGGCCGGCGATCGCCGCGCCAATGGGGACGCGCGCAGGGTCGGCGGCCGCGAAGCCGTCGCGGACGGGGAAGAAGGTGGCGGTGACGACGGCCTCGGTGGGGCCGTACGCGTTCAGCAGCGCGGCGCCGCCGGGGAGCGCGTCCCAGGCGCGGACGGCGTCGGGGTGCATGGCTTCGCCGCCGGCAACGAGGAGGCGGACGGATCGCTTCACCGCGGCGGCCGCCTCCGGCTCGCGGACGAGCTGGTGCCAGTACGGCGTGGGGAGATTGGCGACGGTGACGCCCAGCGCCGGGAGGCGCCGCGCTAATTCCTCCGGCGTCCACGGCTCCGCGTCGCGCAGGGCGACGGACGCGCCGACGGCCAGCGGCGCCAGCACCTGCTCCAGCGACGGATCGAACGACAGCGCCGCGAAGCCGAGCGTCCGATCCTCCGGCGCCAGCCCGTACGCCTCCGCGACCGCGGCCAGGTGCGCGGCCACCGCGCCGTACGGGACCACGACGCCCTTCGGCGCGCCCGTCGTCCCCGAGGTGTGGACGATCCAGGCGGCGGAATCGGGGTCGATCTCCCCGTCCTCCCAATCCCCCCGGTCCGCCGTCTCCGCCGCATCCACCAGCGCTACGAAGCGGCCGCCGTCGGGAAGGCTGTCGCGCAGGGCGGGCGTCGTCACCACGATGCGCGCGTGCGTATCCCCCAGCAGCCAGCCGATGCGCTCAAGCGGGAGCGACGCGTCGAGCGGGAGATACGCGGCGCCGCTGCGCATCACTCCCAGCAGCGCGATCACCAGCTCCGGCGACCATTCGGCGAACACGCCGGCGACCGTCTCCGGCCCGGCGCCTCGGGCGCGCAGCCCGGCAGCCAGCGCGGCGGAGCGCATCTCCAGCTCCGCGTATGTCATCCCCCCATCGCGCCACGCCAGCGCGGGCGCATCCGGCGTCCGCGCCGCGGCGGCGAGGAAGCGGCTGACGACGGTTTCGCTTCGCTCCGAGACGTTGTCCTTTTTGTCCCACAGGAGCGATGCCGGGTCGTTCGGGGCGACCCGGGGCGCGTTGTCCTTTTTGTCCCACGTCGCCACTGCGGAGAGCGTCGCGTCGGGGGATTCGGCGGCGCGGTGGAGGACGAGGGCGAGGTGATCGAGGAGCGCGCGCGCGGTGGACGGCTCGAAGAGCGCGGCGTCGTAGTCGCAGACCAGGTTGATCTCGCCGTCGGATTCGGCCGCCTCGAAGGTGAGGTCGAAGCGGCTGACGTGCAGCTCCGTCGCCATCGGCTCCACAGCCAGACCCGGGAGCCGGAGCCCGTCCTCGCCGGCGTTGCGGAGCGCGAGCATCACCTGGAAGAGCGGCGTGCGCGAGGGGTCGCGCGGCGCCTTCAGCTCGTCCACCACGCGGTCGAACGGCAGCTCCTGGTGCGAGAACGCGCTCAGCGCCGTCTCGGCCTCGCGGCGCAGCAGCGCGCGGAAGGGCGGGTCGCCGGAGAGCGGCGTGCGCAGCGCCAGCGTGTTCACGAAGTAGCCGACGAGCGCCTCCGTCTCCATCCGCGTCCTTCCGGCCACCGGCGTACCGATCACCACGTCGTCGTCGCCGGACCAGCGCGTGAGGACCACGCGGAGCGCCGCCAGCAGCACGGCGAAGAGGGTGGCGTTCTCGCCCCGCGCCAGCGCGCGCAGCCGCTCCGCCACCGCGTGCGGCAGGTCCACCGAGACGCGGGCGCCGCGCGCGCTCTTCACCGGCGGGCGCGGGTGGTCGGTGGGCAGCGCCAGCGCGGGCGGGGCGCCGGCCAGCGCGCGCCGCCAGAACTCCACCTCGCCGTCCAGCCGGTCGCCCGACAGCCACTCGCGCTGCCATGCCGCGAAGTCCGCGTACTGCAGCGCGGGCGGCGGCAGGGGGTTCGGCGCCCCCGCGGCGAAGGCGGCGTAGAGGGCGGCCAGCTCGCGCTCCATCACCCCCAGGCTCCACCCGTCGCTGACGATGTGGTGCATGCACAGGAGCAGCGCGTGGTCGGCGGCGGCCAGCCGCAGCAGCCGCGCGCGGAAGAGCGGCCCGGCCGCCAGGGCGAACCCCGCGTCCATGTCCGCCTGCGCGCGCCGCATCGCCTCGGCCTCGCGCTCCGAACCGTCGAGGTGCGACAGGTCCTCGACCGGCAGGGGGATGGGGACGAAGGGGTGGACGACCTGCACCGCCGCGCCGCCGCGCTCGGCGAAGGTGGTGCGCAGCGACTCGTGCCGGTCGCGCAGCGCGTCGAGCGCGCGCTCCAGCGCCGGGACGTGGAGCGCGCCGCGGAGCCGCAGCGCCACGGGCATGTTCCAGGTCGCCGTCCCCGGATCCATCCGCTCCAGCAGCCACTGGCGCTGCTGCGCGAACGAGAGCGGCGCCGTGCCGTCCGGCCGCGCGCGCGGGCGCAGCGCCCCGGCGCCGCCGCCGGACACGGCGTCGCGCGCGATGCGCAGCCGCGCCTCGAGGAGGCGGCGCTTCTCGGCCGGGAGGGCGGCCAGGCGGTCGGCGTCGCTCATCCCGCTCACCCGCCCAGCCGCGCCAGGAGCGAGTCCAGCGCACCCTGGTCCAGCTCCGCCAGCGCGAAGTCCGACGGGGTGTAGCCGCCGGCGCGCGGGTCGCGGCAGTGCTCGACCAGCGCCCGCAACTCGGCCACGAACGCCTCCGCCACGCGCCCGATCGTCTCGCGGCGGTGGACGCGCGCGCCGTAGCTCCACGTGGCGTGCAGTTGACCGTCCATCACCATCGCGTCGATAGAGACCAGGTGCGGGCGCCCGGCGGCGGGGCCGCGGCCGGTCCCCGCGTCCGCGTCCGACGGGCGGAGGAGCGCGGCATCCTCCCCGCCCCCCATCTCCATCCGCCCGATGTAGTTGAAGGCGACCTGCGGCCGCGGGAGGGCGGCGAGCAGCGCGGGGATCTCGGGATCGTCCGAGAGCCAGCGCAGCAGCCCGTGCGAGATGCCGCGCGCGGGGACGGCGCGGATCTGCTCCTTCACCGCCTTGATGGCCTCGCCCGGGCCGTCCTCCTCCGGCAGCTCGATGCGGAGCGGGTGGATGGCCGTGAACCAGCCGACGGTGCGCGACAGGTCCACCCCGTCGAACAGGTCCTCGCGGCCGTGGCCCTCCACGTCCACCAGCAGCGCGCGCTCCCCCGTCCACCCGCGGAAGGCGCGGGCGAGCGCGGCCAGCAGGAGGTCGCCGATCTGCGTCTGGTACGCGGCCGGGGCGTCGTGCAGCAGCGCGCGCGTGGTCTCCGCGTCCAGCTCGACGGAGACACGGTCCGCCTCGCCCTCCGGATTGGGAGCATCCGCGAAGTCCGCGGGGAGCGGCGCGGCGGCGGGCTGCTCCAGCCAGAACGCCGCCTGCGCGCGCACCTCGCCGCTGCGCGCGTGTGCCGCCAGGCGCTCGGCCCAGTGGCGGAACGACGTGGTCTTGGGAGGAAGATGCACCTCCCCGCCGGCCGCGAGCTGGCGGATCGCCGTCTCCAGGTCCGCCGCGACGATGCCGATGGACACCGCGTCCATCACCAGGTGGTGCGCGACGAGGAGGAGGCGCGGCGCGCCGCCGCCCATCTCCACCCGCGCGAAGCGGACGAGCGGCCCGGCGGCTAGGTCCAGCGAGCGCTGCACCGCGTCCGCCCGGGCGGTGAACGCCGCCTCGCGCTCCGCGGGGGGGATGGAGGAAAGGTCGATGGCCTCGAACGGCGCGGGGCCGGACGCGTCGGCGTTCGTCTGCCGCCACCCGTCCGCGCCGTGCTCGAAGCGCATCCGCAGCGCGTCGTGGTGGGCGACGATGGCGGCGGCGGCGCGCTCCACGGTGGCGGCATCGGCGCGCTCCGCCATCTCCCAGACGACGGCGAGGTTGAAGTGGTGCGGCTCGGGGGGCTCCTGCGCGAAGAACCAGCGCTGGATGGGGGTGAGCGGCGCGGGGCCGGTGATGATTCCCTGCTCGGCGACGGGCGCGCCGGTCTCGTTCGCGGCGGCGGCCAGCTCGGCCACCGTCTGGTGCACGAACACGTGGCGCGGGGAGATGCGGATGCCGGCCTGGTTGGCGCGTGCGATCACCTGGATGGAGACGATGGAATCTCCCCCCAGCGCGAAGAAGTTGTCGTGCACGCCCACGCGCGGGAGGCGCAGCACCTCGGCCCAGATGCCGGCCAGCGCCTCCTCGGCCGGAGTGCGCGGGGCGGCGTACCCCTGTGCCGACTCCAGCCGCCGCCCGTCGGGCGCGGGGAGGCGCGCGCGGTCCACCTTGCCGCTGGGCGCCAGCGGGAGCGCGTCCATGGTGACGAACACGGCCGGCACCATGTACGCGGGAAGCCGCGCCTTCAGGAACGCGCGCAGCTCGTCCGCCGCCGGCGCCTCGGCGACGGGGACGACGTAGCCGGCGAGCCGCTTCTCGCCGCCGTCCTCGCGCACGGCCACGGCGGCGTCGCGGAGCGCGGGATGGAGCCGCAGCGCCGCCTCGACCTCGCCCGGCTCGATGCGGAAGCCGCGGACTTTTACCTGGTCGTCGATGCGACCCAGGAACTGAAGTGCGAAAGTGCGAGAGTGCGAGAGTGCGAGAGTGGGTTCGTCGCGGGATTCGGCACCGCGCGGATCCTCGGCCTCGTGGGCCCTCTCCCTGGCTCGTTCCTCGCCTGTCCCTCCCCCGAAACTGCCTGGGGGAGGGACGGGGTCGGCGCGGCCTGCATACGGCCGCGCGAGCGTCGGGCGACCGGGTGTCGGAGAAGAAAACTCCGCGCGCGGTGAGTTACTTTCGCACTCTCGCACTTTCGCACTTTCGCACCATCTCACGCGGTCGCCCGTACGGTACGCGATGGCGCCCGCCACGAACGGATCCGGAACGAAACGCTCCGCATCCAGCTCCGGGCGGCGGTGGTAGCCCAGCGCCACGCCCTCGCCCGCCGCGTACAGCTCGCCGGGCACGCCCACACCCGCCATCTGCCCGCCCGCCGTCATCACGTACACGCGCGTCCCGCCGATCGGCCGGCCGATGGGGATCGACGCGCGCTCCACGTCGGCGGGGGCCACGCGGTGGCTGGTGGTGACCACCGCCACCTCGGTGGGGCCGTACAGGTTGGTCAGGCGGAGATGGGGATGCGCCTCGCTCACCCGCCGCACGTGCGCGGCCGACACGGCTTCGCCGCCGAAGAGGACGTGGCCGAGCGACGCGAAGGCGGCCGGGTTCGTGTCCGCCACCTGGTGGAAGAGCCCGGTGGTGAGGAAGGCCACGGAGATGCGCTTCTCCGCCAGCGCGCGGCCGTACGCACCCGCGTCGAGGAGGATGTCGCGCGGCACGTTCACCAGCGTGGCGCCGTTCAGCAGCGCGCCCCACACCTCGAACACCGACGCGTCGAACGACAGGCTGCTCTGCTGCGCCATCCGCGCGCCGGGCCCGATCTCCACGTAATCGGGGCGATGCGTGGTCCGCACGACCGCGCGGTGGGGAACGCGCACCCCCTTCGGCGTCCCGGTCGATCCGGAGGTGTAGATGAGGTAGGCGGCGGCCTCGGGATCGGCGTCGGGGAGATGGTGGGGGACGGGCTCCGCCTCGATCTCCGCCCACTCGCGGTCCAGCCGGACGACGGTGGTGCCGGGGCGCTCGCCGAGCCACGCCAGCCGGTCTCCTTCGGCGAGGACGGCGCGGATGCCCGTGTCGCCGGCCATGAACGCCAGCCGCTCGCGCGGATATTCGGGGTCGAGCGGGACCACCGCCGCGCCCAGCCGCAGCACCCCCGCGATGGAGGCGACGACCCGCGCGGTGCTGGCCGCCTCGATGCCGACCGCGTCCCCCGGCGCCACGCCCAGGCGCAGCAGCCGCGCGGCGACGGCGTCGGCGCGCGCGGCGAGCTGCGCATACGTCCACGATGCGTCCTCGAACTCCACCGCGGCGGCGTCCGGCATCGCCTCCGCGCGCGCCCGCAGTAGCGCGGGGAGCGAGACGCCGCGGGGGAACGCGCCCTCGTTGGTCCCCGCGGCGAGCAGCATCTCCCGCTCCTCCGCTGTCACCATCTCCAGCCGGGAGAGGGGGACGTCCGGGCGGGCGCAGGCGTCGGCCAGGAGCGCGCGGAGATGCGCCACCATGCGGGCGATGGTCGACTCGTCGAACAGATCCGTCGAATACTCCACCATCGACGTGAGCGCGCCGTCCTGCTCCAGCGTGGCCCAGGTCATGTCGAACTTGGCGGCGCCGGTGTCCACCAGCACCACGTCGGTCTCCTGGTACAGCGAGCGCAGGTTCAGCGACGACGCCAGCCCCTCCTCGTCGTCCAGGTGGTGCATCCCCACGAAGGTGTGGTGGAAGTACATGACCTGGAACAGCGGGTTGCGCGCGGGGTCGCGCGGCGCGCCCACGGCGTCCACCACGCGGTCGAACGGCACCTCCTGCGCGGCGTCGGCCTCCAGCACCGAGGTGCGCACCTGGCGCACGACCTCGCGGAAGGTGGGGTCGCCGTCCAGCCGGGTGCGGATGGCGCCGGAGTTCACGAAGTAGCCGACCAGCGACTCCAGCTCCGCGCGGTTGCGGTTCCCCAGCAGCGTGCCCACCACCAGGTCGCTCTGCCCGCTGTAGCGCTGCAGCAGGAGGTTGAAGCCCGCCATGAACACCATGTTCACCGACGCGTGCTCCGCCGTCCCCAGCGCGTGCAACTGCGAGGTGAGCGCGGCGGGATAGACGAAGCGGTGGATGGCGCCGCGGTTGCGCTGCACGGCGGGGCGCGGCCGGTCGTACGGAAGGTCGAGCGAGGGCGGCGCGCCTTCCAGGTGGCGGCGCCAGTGGCCCAGCTGCCGCTCCATCGCCGCGCCGGCCAGGTGCTCGCGCTGCCAGACCGAGTAGTCGGCGTACTGCACCTCCAGCTCGGCCAGCGGCGACGGCTCGCCGCGCGCGAAGGCCTCGTACAGCTCCTCCATCTCGCGGGTGATGAGCGGCATTGACCAGCCGTCGGTGGCGATGTGGTGGATGTTCATCGCCAGCATGCAGTCGTCTTCCGACACGCGGTACAGCCGCGCGCGGATGAGCGGCCCGTTCTGCAGGTCGAACGGGAGCGCGCCCCACTCGCCCACCTTGCGCCGCACCCTCTCCGCGGGCGCGTCTCCGCCGTCCGCGCCGCGCAGCTCCTCCACGGGAACGCGGAGGGCGAAAGGCGGCTGCACGATCTGCATCGGCCGCCCGTCCACCAGGCGGAAGACGGTGCGCAGCGCCTCGTGCCGGCGCACGATCTCGCCCAGCGCGCGCTCCAGCGTGGGCACGTCGATGCGCGCGGAGACCAGGTTGGCCGAGGGGATGTTGTAGAACGGGCTTCCCGGCTGGAGCTGGTCCAGGAACCAGAGCTGCTCCTGCTGATAGCTCATGGGGTACGCGGGCCCGCCCGGCGCCTTGCGGATGGCGTCGCGCGGCGCGGGCGCCTTCACCTCGCCGCGCAGCCGCCGCGCGAGGAGCTGGCGCTTGGCGGACGCGAGGCGGTCGGGGGAGATCGGCGGTGTCTGCGTGTCGCTCATCGGTCTTTCAGTCGAGCGTGCGTGGCTCAGGAGCTACGGATTCCCTCGGTTCGAACCGGGCTTCGGCGCGTACCCGCGGAGCCCTCCCCCCGCGGCTGGGGCCGCGTACCCCTCCCGATAACGGGAGGGGTAACTTCGAACGTGGCGCGCCGGTGGTGGTGCATGCCGCGCTTCCGGTGTGATGCGTGGCCCAATCCAGCATCCCTGCGGTCCCGGAAGCTCCCCCGCGTTCAGTTCTCCCCTCCCCCGCGATGCCCGTCCAGCTACCTCTCCCGGTACGGGAGAGGTGGACGGCCTCAGTCGGCCGGAGAGGGCGCGATGCCCGAGGCCTCACACCAAACTCAGAATCTCCTCCTCCGACATCTCCTCGATCTCGGCCATGATCGCGGCCTCGATCAGCTCCGCGTAGCGCGCGACGGTGGGCGCCTCGAACACCGACTTCAGCGGCAGCTCCAGGCCGAACTGCGTGCGCACGCGCGACACGATCTGCGTGGCCAGCAGCGAGTGCCCGCCCATCCCGAAGAAGTCGTCGTGCACGCCGATGCGGTCGATCCCCAGCAGCTCCTCCCACATCCGCGCGACCGCCTCCTCCGCCTCGGTCCGCGGGGCCACGTAGTCCGTCCCCAGCTCCGGGCGCGCGTGGCCGGCGGGCGTTTGGGTCGCCGGCCGGTGCGCCTCCGCGATGCGCGCGGCCACGTCGCCGGTGGAGACGAGGAGGCGCGGCTCGCCGGCCAGCGAGAGCGCGTGCTCGAACGCCCGCGCGGCCTCGTCCTCCGTCATCCCGTAGCCGCCGTCCACCTCGGCCGCGTCGTGCCAGCGGTCCCACGCGAGCGACGTCCACCCGGGGGTGGCGGCGGCGAAGGCGTCGACGAACGCCTGCGCGGCGGCCATGCGCCCGCGCCCCACGCCGCCCAGGACGGGGGTGAGGGACGATTCCACCATCACCACGCCCACGTCCCTCGACGCGAGCGCGGCGCGCAGCGATTCCAGCTCCTGCGCGGCGATGCCGAGGCGGCGCGTCCAGTCGCCCGGCGCGGCGTCGGCCAGCGCCTCGAAGCCGTCCAGCCCGTCGAGCGTGGGGGAGATGACGACGCCGTGGACGCGGCCGAAGCGGCGCTCCGCGGCGGCCAGCGCATCACCCGCGACGCGCGGGTTGTCGAGCCGGGAGCGCAGCGTCAGCACCTCGATGCCGGCGGATTCCAGCGCGCGGACGATGTCGATGCGGCGGCGCACGGGGTCGTCGGCCAGCCGCGCGGCGGCCACGGCGTCCCACGCGGCGCGGTCGGGGATGCGCTCGTCGGCCAGCACCAGCCGCGCGCCGTGGCGGAGCGCCAGGTGGCGCGCCAGCGTCTCGTTGCGCCCGTCCAGCCCGCCCGCGAAGAACCACGTTTCGCCACGGGAGATGGAGATGGGAGACGGCGAGACGCGGTCGAAGCCGCGCACCCAGCGGCGCCCGCGGCGGATGGCGACGGCGGCATCCTCCCTCGCCCCCAGCGCTTCCGCGGCGACGAGCGCGGCGGCGGCGCGATCGTCCCGCTCCACGTCGATCACGGCGCAGCGGAGCGCGGGGTGCTCCTCCGGCGCGACGGCGCAGGCACCCGCCACCGTCGCGGCGAACGGGTCCGGCACCTCCGCGCCGGTGACGTCGTGCGCGCCCGCCGTCACCGCGACCAGGCGGGCGGGGACGCCGCGCCTTCCGAGCGCCGCCGCCAGCAGCGCGACGCCCACGAACGCCATCCCCCGCGCCCCCGATTCCCCCAGCGCGCCGAGGTGGAGCGCGTGCAGGGGGGAATCGCCCGCGGCGGCCTCGCGGACCAGCGCGTCGTAGTCCTCGCGCGCGCCGGGGCGGATCGCCATCTCCCCCGCGGTGGCGGCTTCGAAGCGCTCGCCGGGGCGGACGAGCACGACCTCGCACCCGCGCTCGCGCAGCGCGGCGGCAGCGTCATCCCCCATCCCCCCGCCGTCCGTGAACACCAGCCAGCGCGCGCCGTCGCCGGCGTCAGACGAGCGGACGGCGGGAGTGCGCTTCCACACCGGCGTGTAGAGCCACTCCGCCGGGTCCGCGCGCTTGCCCGCCCGCGGCGCGAGGGGAGCGGCATCGCCCTCCGCCGGCGTGTCGATCCAGTAGCGGCGGCGCTCCCACGGGTAGGTGGGCAGGGGGATGCGGCGCAGGCGCTCGCCGTCGTGGAAGGCGCGCCAGTCCGGCGTCACGCCCGCCAGCCAGAGCCGCCCGAGCGCATTCATCGCGAACGCCGCGTCCGGCGTGCGGTCGTACGGGTAGCGGACGGTAGGGATGACGGGGACGCCGGCCGCGTCCGCGCGCTGGCGCACAAAGGTCGACAGCGTCTGACCCGGGCCGAGCTCCAGCAGCACGCGCCCGGGATCGGCGAGGAGCGCCGCGACGCCGCGCTCGAACCGCACCGGCTCGCGGATGTGGCGCGCCCAGTACGCCGGATCGGCCGCCTCCTCCGGCGTGAGCCACGTCCCCGTGACGTCGCTGACCAGGGGGATGGCGGGCGCGCGCAGCCGCATCCGCGCCGCCATCTCCCGCACCGGCGCGACCAGCGGGTCCATCTGCGGCGAGTGGAAGGCGTGCGTCGCGCGGAGCGGCCTGGCGACGTGCCCCGCGTCGGCCAGGCGGAGGCGCACCGTCTCCACCGCCTCCGGCATCCCCGCGACGGTGCACATCTCCGGCGCGTTGAGAGCGGCGACGTCCGCGCCGTCGACCAGGAACGGGCGCACCGCGTCGGCCGAGAGGGGGACGGCGAGCATGGCGCCCGCGGGGAGCTGCCCGATCATCCGCCCGCGCGCCGTCACCAGCTCCAGCGCGTCCTCCAGCGAGAAGATGCCGGCGATCGCCGCCGCCGCGTACTCGCCGAGCGAGTGGCCGATGAGCGCGGCGGGCACAATCCCCCAGCTCATCCACAGCCTGGCGAGCGCGTACTCGACGACGAAGACGGCGGGCTGCGCCACCTCCGTGCGGTTCAGCGCCTCCGCGGCGGGGTCGGCCTCCTCGCGCGCCAGCATCGCGCGGAGATCGACGCCCGCGCCGGGGTCGGCCTCCGCGGACGCGGCGCCGGGATAGAGCGCGGCGACGAGGTCCAGGCCGAAGCGCGCGCGCAGGATCTCCGCGCAGCGGTCCACCTCCGCGCGGAAGACGGGCTCGGACTCGTACAGCCCGCGCGCCATCTGCGGGTACTGGTCGCCCACGCCGGGGAAGAGGAAGGCGACGGAGCGCAGCTGGTCGTCCACCGACGCGGAGACGAGGCGCTCCGGCTGGCGCCCCTCCAGCAGCGCCGCCGCATCCTCCCCCTCGCGGATGGCCAGGACGCGCCGGTGCGCCATCTCCCGGCGTCCCGTCTGGAGCGTGTGGGCGGCGTCGGCGAGCGGAAGACCGGGGTGATCGCGGAGATGCGCCGCCAGCCGCGCCGTCGCCGCATCCAGCGCGGATGCCGTCTTCGCGGAGAGCGTGAGGAGATGCCACGCGCGGCGCGAACGGGACGGCACCGGCGCGGGCGCCTCCTCCAGGATCACGTGCGCGTTCGTCCCCCCGATGCCGAACGAGCTGACGCCCGCGCGGCGCGGCTCGCTTCCCCGCTCCCACGGCTCGGCGGCGGCGCTGACGTAGAAGGGCGACGAGGCGAAGGGGATGCGCGGGTTCGGCGCGCGGAAGTTGGCCGTGGGCGGGACGATGGCGTGCTCCAGCGCCAGCACCGTCTTGATGAAGCCGGCGACGCCCGCGGCCGCGTCCGTATGCCCGACGCTGCTCTTGATGCTGCCGACCGCGCAGAAGCCGGTGCGCCCGGTGTGCAGCCGGAACGCCTCGGTCAGCGCGGCGATCTCGACCGGGTCGCCCAGCTCCGTGCCGCTCCCGTGCCCCTCCACGAAGCGGATGGACTCGGGGTGCACGCCGGCCACCGCCAGCGCCTCGCCGATCACCGCCGCCTGGCCTTCCACGGAGGGCGCGGTGAAGGCGACCTTCAATCCCCCGTCGTTGTTCACCGCCGAGCCGCGGATCACCGCGCGGACCGTATCTCCATCGCGCAGCGCGTCTTCCAGGCGCTTCAGCACCACCGCGCCCGCGCCGCTCCCCGCCGCCGAGCCGGTGGAATCGGCGTCGAACGGCCGGCAGGTGCCGTCGGCGCTCATGATGCCGCCGGGCTCCCACGCGTAGCCGGAATGCAGGGGCACGAGGATGGACGCGCCGCCCGCCAGCGCCACGTCGCACTCGCGCGCCAGCAGCGCCTGCGCGGCCACGTGAATGGCCACGAGCGACGACGAGCAGCCGGTCTGCACGGCCATCGCCGGGCCGCGCAGGTCCAGCTTGTAGGCCACGCGCGTGGCGAAGAAGTCCTTGTTGCTGCCCACGGAGAGCTGGAACCCGCCGAGCGCCGCCACCACGTCGCGGCGCGGCAACACGTTGGCCTCGGTGTAGTTGGACTCGCCGCAGCCGGCGAACACGCCCACCGCGCCGGGGAAGCGCGCGGGGTCGCACCCGGCGTTCTCGAGCGCCTCCCAGGCGCACTCCAGGAAGATGCGGTGCGCCGGCTCCAGCACCTCGGCCTCGCGCGGCGAATAGCCGAAGAACGCGGCGTCGAACATCTCCACGTCGCGCAGCACCCCCATCCGCTTCACGTACGACGGGTCGTCGAGCGCCGACTTCGGGACACCGGACGCACGCAGCTCGGCCTCGGTGAGCGCGCGGATGGCCTCGCGCCCCGAGGCGAGCAGCCCCCACAGCTCCTCCACCGTCTCCCCGCCGGGAAAGCGCGCGGAGAGACCGATGACGGCGATGTCGGTGCCGCCTGTGCCCGCATTCTCCAGCTCTTCGGACTCTTCGAAGCTCATTCGGATTTCGGTGATCGGTGGATCGATGGATCAACTCAGTGCGTCCTGGCGATGGCGCGCTGAGGCCGCTCCCGTGGAACCCCTCCCCCCGCGCGGCCCCCCCCGCGGCTGGGGCCGCGTACCCCCTCCCGATAACGGGCCCCGATAACGGGAGGGGGTAACTTCGATCGTGGCGCTCAACCGCCGCGCACGCATCGCCTTGCGTGTGATGCGTGGGCCCAATCAGGCATCCCCGCGCTCCCGAAGCTCCCCCCGCGTTGAGTTCTCCCCTCCCCCGCGGAGCGGGCGGAGGGGCCCGGGGGGAGGGGGCCAGCCAGGCGGGCAAGGTGCCATCCCATCGCGCGGATGGTGCCCAGCCACCTCTCCCGGTACGGGAGAGGTGGACGGCCTAGGCCGGCCGGAGAGGGCGCGATGCGGCGGGATCGAGCCGCCCTCCGTCCCCGCGCTGAGTCTCCGCTACCGCCGCCGCACCACCGCCCGCCGCGCCGCGCCCCGCTCATCGCCCCGCTTCGCCGCCGCTGGCTCCGCGGCCGCCCCGTCGTTCGCGGCGTCTGCGTCCAGCGCGGCGGCGAAGGAGCGGATGGTGGGGCGGCGGAAGAGGTCGACGAGGGGAATCTCGCGGCCGAGCGCCTTCTCCAGCGCCTCCTGCAGCCGCGCGGCGAGCAGCGAGTGGCCGCCCACCTCGAAGAAGTTGTCGTTCACGCCGACGTCATCGACCGCGAGCACATGGCGCCACGCCGCGGCCACCGTGCGCTCCACCTCCCCGCGCGGCGCGGCGCCGCCCGATGGCGCGGGAGGATCGGGGAGGCGCGCGCGGTCGATCTTCCCGTTCGGCAGCAGCGGCAGCGCATCCAGCGGCACGATCGCGCTCGGGATCATGTGCTCGGGAACGCGCGCGCGCAGATGCTCGCGCAGGCGCTCGGCGAACGCATCTCCATCTCCCGTCTCCCCGCTTTTCCCGCTGTTCGGGAGATCGGAGTCCGGAGGAGAATCGGGGACGACGTAGGCGACGAGGCGGGCGTCGGGGGATTGGCCGCGGAGCACGACGACCGCGTCGCGCACCCCATCGGCCATCGCGAGGACGGAGGCGATCTCGCCGGGCTCGATGCGGAATCCGCGCACCTTCACCTGCGCGTCCATCCGCCCCAGGAACCGCAGCCGCCCGTCGTCCAGCCAGCGCACGCGGTCGCCGGTGCGGTACATCCGCGCGCCCGGATGCGGCGCGAACGGATCGGGGAGATACGCCGCCGCGGTGCGCCCCGGCTGGCCCTGATAGCCGCGCGTCACCCCCGGCCCGCCCACGTACAGCTCGCCCGGAATCCCCACGCCCACCGGCTGCATCCGGGCGTCCAGGACGTACGCGCGCACGTTCTCCAGCGGGCGGCCCAGCGCCGGCGGCCCGTCCGCCGCCAGCCGGCCGGTGGTGACGGCGACGGTGATCTCCGTGGGCCCGTACGCATCGTACATCTCGCGCCTGCGCGACCAGCGCGCGACCACCGCCGGGCTCACCGCCTCGCCCGCGGAGATGAGCGTGCGCAGGTCGGGAAGGTCCGCGTCCGGAAGCACCGCCAGCAGCGACGGCGGGAGGGTGACGTCGGTGATGCGCTCGCGGCGCAGCAGCTCGATGAGCGGCGCGCCCGCAAGCAGCTCCTCGCGCGCGGCCAGGACCAGCGTGGCGCCCGTGGTGAGCGCGGTGAAGACGTCGATCACCGCCGCGTCGAAGGCGAAGGTGGCGAACTGCAGCACGCGGCTCCGCGCGCCGACGCCCCAGCGGCGGACCTGCGCGCCGATCAGGTTGGGGATGCCGCGATGGGGCACGAGCACGCCCTTCGGCAGCCCGGTGGAGCCGGAGGTGTAGATGACGTACGCGAGGTTGTCCGCGTCCACCTCCACGCCGGGATCGTCCGGCGAAAGCGCCGCGAGCGCGTCCGCCTCCGCGTCCAGCGCCACCACGCCGATGCCGTCCAGCGGCAGCGTGGACGCGGAGGCGGCGGAGGGCGCGACGACGGTGCGGACGCCCGAATCGTCCAGCATGTAGCGCAGCCGCTGCGGCGGGTACGCCGGGTCCAGGGGGAGGTACGCGCCGCCCGCCTTCAGCACCCCCAGCACCGCGACGATCGTCCCCGCCATGCGGTCCGCGGCGATGCCGACGCGGCTCTCGGGGCCGACGCCGCGAAGGACGAGAAGGCGCGCGAGGCGGCTGGCGGCGGCGTCCAGCTCCGAATACGTCATCCGCTCGGCGCCGCGGGAGAGCGCGACCGCGTCCGGCGTCCGCGCCGCCTGCTCGGCCACGAGCCGGTGGATGGGGCGGCGGGGATACGGCGCCTCGGCCACGCCCCACGCCAGCACCTGCCGCCGCTCGCCGGCCTCCGCGCGGGCCACCAGCGCGGAGATCCGCGCGTCCGGATCGGCCGCCGCCCCGCGCGCCAGCGCCGCGAATCGGCCGGCGACGCGCTCGATCGTCGCCGCGTCGAAGAGGTCGGCGGCGTACTCCCACGAGCAGCGCGCCGCGCCCTCGCCGCGCACGATCCCCAGCGTCAGCTCGGCCTTGGCCGCGCCGGTGTCGCCCGCGTCCGCGTCCACCGTCACCGCCAGCCCGGGCGGCTGGGGGACGGGGCGTTCGTGGTGCAGCGTAAACGACGCGGGCGTAAGCGGATGGCGGCCGAGCGCGCGCTCCAGCTTCAGCGACTCGATCACCTTCTCGAAGGGCACGTCCTGGTGCGCGTACGCCTCCAGCGTGGTCTCGCGCACGCGCCGCAGCAGCTCGCGGAAGGTGGGATCGCCGGAGAGGTCCGTCCGCAGCGCCAGCGCGTTCACGAAGAAGCCGATCAGCGGCTCCGTTTCCGCCCGCGTCCGCCCCGCCACGGCGGAGCCGGCCACCACGTCGTCCTCCCCGCTCCACCGCGCCAGCAGCGCGCAGTAGAGGGCCAGATACGCCATGAACGGCGTCGCCCCCTCCACGCGCGCGGCCGCTTCGATCCGCTCGGCATCGGCCACCGGGAGCACGGTCTCCACGTGCCCCGCGGCGAGCGTCGGCAGGCCGTGGCGCGGGCGGTCGGCGGGGAGCTCCAGCACCGGAGCGCCGGCCAGCTTCCGCGCCCAGTACGCCGTCTGCGCGCGGAGCCGGTCGCCCGCCAGCCACCCTCGCTGCCACGCCGCGAAGTCCGCGTACTGCACCGGAAGGTCGTCCAGCGGCGAGGGCCGCCCCGCCGCGAACGCGCCGTAGAGCGCCGTCAGCTCGGCGTAGAAACGCTCCAGGCTCCACGCGTCTCCGGCCACGTGGTGCAGCGTCACCAGCAGCGCGTGCTCGTCGTCGCCCAGGCGGAGGAGATGGAGACGGAGAAGCGGCCCGCGCTCCAGGTCGAACGGGGTCGACGCATCGCGATCCATCTCCCCCCGCAACGCCGCCTGGGGATCGGCCTCGCGCGACAGGTCGGTGAAGGGGAGATGGACGGGCGCGGGGGGATGGATGACCTGCACCGGCCCGGCGTCCGTGCGCGCGAAGACGGTGCGCAGTGCCTCGTGCCGCCGCACGATTTCGGTCAGCGCGCGGGCGAGGACATCGCGGTCCAGCGGGCCGCGGAGGCGCAGCAGCATCGGCAGGTTGTACGCGGTGCCGCCGGGAACCAGGCGATCGAGGAACCAGAGCCGCTCCTGCGCGAACGAGAGCGCCAGCGGCCGGTCGCGCGGCACGCGGGCGATCGGCTCGTCCGCCACGCCTCCCGCGCCGGCGCGCTCCGCGTCGATGCGCGCGGCGAGCGTCTCCAGCGTCTGCGCGTCGAACAGGTCGCGGAGCGGGAGGTCGACGCCCAGCTCGCCGCGGATCCGCGACACCGTGCGCGCCGCCAGCAGCGAGTGCCCGCCCAGCGCGAAGAACCCATCCCCGCGCGCGACGTGATCGACGCCCAGCACCTCGCGCCACACCTCCGCCAGCGCCTTTTCGGTCGGCGTGCGCGGCACGGCGTCGGCGGCGGATGCGGTACGGCCGGGCTCGGGGAGGGCGGCACGGTCGACCTTGCCGTTGGGCGTAAGCGGGAAGGCGTCGAGGACCGTCACCTCCGCCGGCACCATGTGCTCGGGGAGCGTGCGCCGGAGCGCCGCCCGCAGCGTCGTGCCGTCGATGGCCGATTCGGGACGCGGCGTCACCCACCCGAGCAGGCGCGGCTCGCCCGTCGCGGAGGCGCGAACCATCACCACCGCCTCGAGCACGCCGCGTTGGTCCGCGAGCGCCGCCTCCACCTCGCCCGGCTCGATGCGGAAGCCGCGGACCTTCACCTGGTTGTCGGATCGACCCAGGAACTGAAGTGCGAAAGTACGAGAAGGTGCGAAAGTGCGAGAGTGCGAAAGTGCGAAAGTGGACTCATCGCGAGGCTCGGCAGCGAGTGTTTCCTCGGCTCCGCGGGCCCTCTCCCTGGCTCGTTCCTCGCCTGTCCCTCCCCCAAAACTGCCTGGGGGAGGGACGGAATCGGCGCGGCCTGCATCCACCGGCGCGAGCGTCGGATGCGGGTGTGCCGGGTGGTTACTTTCGCACTCTCGCACTTTCGCGCTTTCGCACCATCTCGCGCGGTCTCCCGTGCGATACAGCCTCCCTCCCGGCGCTCCGAATGGGTCGGGCGTGAACTTCTCCGCAGTGAGCGCCGCGCGGCCCAGGTAGCCGCGCGCCACGCCCGCGCCGCCGATCAGCAGCTCGCCGGCGACGCCGGGGGGCTGCAGGCCGCCGGCCGGGTCGCAGACGTACAGGCGCACGCCGGCGAACGGCTGTCCGATCGGGTGCCCGTCCACGCGCGCGTCCGCGGGGACGGCGTGCGCGGAGGCGAGGATCGTCCCCTCCGTGGGGCCGTAAAGGATGTGGGTTTCGGCGGATGGGAAGGCGGCACGCATCTCCGCCGCCAGGTCGGCGGGGACCCGGTCGCCGCCGACGAAGGTGCGCCGCAGCCGCGGAAGCCGCCCCGCACGCGCCACCTCGCGCATCAGTGCGGGGACGGCGTGCAGCAGCGTGGCGTCCGCCGCGTCCTCGGCCAGCGCGGCGGCGTCCAGCACGCGCTCGCGGCTCACGATGCGCACGGTGGCGCCCGCGGTGAGCGGCAGGACGGCCTCGAAGAGCCAGATGTCGAAGGCGAACGAGGCCAGCGCCGGCATCACGTCGCCCGCGCGGACGCCGAACGCATTGCGCGTCGCGGCAAGGAGATTGGCCAGCGCGCCGTGCGAGACCTCCACCCCCTTCGGCCGCCCGGTGGAGCCGGAGGTGTAGATGACGTACGCGAGGGTGGCGGGATCGGCGTCGCTCGCATCCACCGGCTCGCGTGCGTCCGCGCCGGCGATGTCGATCACGCGCGCGGCGCCGGTGTCGAGCCCGTCCGCCAGCTTTCCGCTGGTGAGGAGGACGCGCGCGCCGCTGTCGGCCAGCATGTACGCGCGCCGCCCGGCCGGGTACGCGGGGTCGATGGGGAGGAACGCGCCGCCCGCCTTCCACGCCGCCAGCGCGGCGATCACCTGCTCCGGCCCGCGCTCCAGCATCACCGCCACGGGGACGCCGGCGCGCACGCCCGCCTCGCGCAGGACCGCGGCCAGTGCACCCGCGCGGCGCTCCATCTCCCCATAGCCGATCTCCATCTCCCCGAACCGCAACGCGGCCGTATCGGGCCTCAACTGCGCGGCGGCGGAGACGAGCTGGTGCGTGGCGACGAACGGCGCCGCGTCTCCCCCGTCGCCCCAGGCCAGCAGCCGCTCGCGCTCGCCCGGCAGCAGCGCGGATGCGGCCGAGATGCGCGCGTCGGGATCGGCGGCGAATGCCTGCATCAGCGTCGCGAAACGCGCGGCGATCCGCTCTGCCGTGACAGCGTCGAAGAGGTCGGTGGCGTATTCGAGGACGCCCTCCATCCCCCCACCCGCCGTGGCCTCCAGGTTCAGCGACAGGTCCAGCTTGGCCGCGCGCTCGCCGATCTCGCCGAAAGACGCGGAAACCCCGGGGAGCGCCAGGCACCCCGTCTCCTGGCTGTGCAGCGTGAACATGGCCTGGAAGACGGGCGCATGGCTGAGCGAGCGCTCGGTCTCCAGCGCCTCGACCAGCTTCTCGAACGGCAGCTCGGCGTGCGCGAACGCGCCCAGCGTGGCCTCTCGCGCCCGCGCCAATAGCGCCCGGAACGGCGGGTCGCCGGACAGGTCGCCGCGCAGCGCCAGCATGTTCACGAACAGGCCGACGATCCCCTCCGTCTCCGCCCGCGCGCGCCCCGCCTGCGGGGTCCCGACGACAACGTCCTCCTGCCCCGAAAGCCGCCCCAGCAGCGCCTGCCAGCCGGCCAGCAGCGCCATGAACGCGGTCGCGCCCTCCTCCGCCGCCAGCGCGTGGACCCGCGCCACGAGATCGAGGGGGAGATGGAAGGTCAGCGCGGCGCCGCGGTGGGCGCGGCGCGCGGGACGCGGACGATCGGTCGGCAGCTCCAGCAGCGGCGGCGCGCCGGCGAGCCGTTCGCGCCACCAGCGCGCCTCCACCGCGATGCGCTCGGGGGTGAGATGCGCCCGCTGCCACGCCGCGAAGTCGCCGTACTGGAGGGAGACGGGCGGCAGCTCCGGCTCCTCGCCGCGCGCGATCGTCTCGTACGCCGCCGACGCCTCGCGCAGGATGATGCCGAGCGACCAGCCGTCGGCGAGCGCGTGGTGCACGTTCAGCGCGAGCACGTGCTCGGGAACGGGGTGCGAAAGTGCGAGAGTGCGAGAGTGCGAGAGTGACCCGGCGTCGGCGCCGGCCTCGCTTACGCGCTCGTCCTCGGCCACGATGCGGACGAGGAGCGCGCGGAGCGTGGGGCCGCGCTCCAGGTCGATCGGGCGCCACGCCTCCTCGTCCAGCACCCGCATCGCCGCGGCCTCGCCATCTGCTTCCACCAGCGGGAGATGGAGAGGCTCCGGCGGGGCGACCGTCTGCGTGGCGAGGCCGTTTTCCTCGCGGATTCGCGTCCGCAGCGCCTCGTGGCGATGGACCACGGTTTCCAGCGCGCACCGCAGCGCCTGCGCGTCGATCTCGCCGCGCAGGCGGATGCGGACGGGCATGTTGTACGCGCCCGCTTCGGGCTCCATCCGCTCCAGGAACCACGTCCGCTCCTGCGCGAACGAAAGCGGCATCGCCCCGCCGCGATCCGTGGGGACGACGGGCGGGAGCGGCGCCTCGCCCGTGCCGCGCAGCGCCTCGATCCGCGCGGCCAGGCGGCGGACGGTCGGCGCCTCGAACACCGCGCGCAACGGCACCTCCACTCCGAACGCGCCACGGATGCGCGACACCACCTGCGTCGCCAGCAGCGACTGCCCGCCGAGCAGGAAGAAGTCGTCGTCGATCCCCACGCGCTCGGCGCGGAGGACGCGCGACCAGATGCCGGCCAGCACCTCCTCGCCCGGCGTGCGCGGCGCGGCGTGGGCATCGGCGGAGGGCGTGGCGGGCGCGGGGAGCGCCTTGCGATCCACCTTGCCGCTGGAGGTGAGCGGCAGCGCGGCCATCTCCACGAACGCGGCGGGCACCATGTACGGTGGCAGCGTCCGCGCGAGCCGTTCGCGCAGCGCCTCCACCGCGATCCCCCGCTCCCGCGCGGCCACGACATACGCGACCAGCTGCGCCTCGTTCCCCGCCCCGCGCGCCACCACCACCGCCTCGCGCACGGACGCGTCGGCCGCGAGCGCGGACTCGATCTCCCCCAGCTCGACGCGCACGCCACGGATCTTCACCTGGAAGTCGAAGCGGCCCAGGTACTCCAGTGCGAGAGTACGAGAGTGCGTGTCCGCGCCTTCGGCGGCCCTCTCCCTGGCTCGTTCCTCGCCTGTCCCTCCCCCAAAACTGCCTGGGGGAGGGACGGGGTTCGCGGGGCCTGTCACCGATTGCGTGAGCGTCGGATGCTGGAGTGCCGGACCGTTACTTTCGCACTCTCGCACTGTCGCACTTTCGCACCATCTCGCCCGGTCTCCCGTGCGGTACATGCGCGCGCCCGCCGCTCCGAACGGGTCGGGGACGAAGCGCTCCGCCGTCAGCGCCGGGCGGCGCCAGTACCCGCGCGCCACCTGGACGCCGGCGATGTGCAGCTCGCCGGGGACGCCGCTCGGGCACGGGTGGCCGCGCCCGTCCAGCACGTGGATGCGCGTGTTCGCGACGGGGCGGCCGATGGGGACGGTGGCGCCCTCGCCCGGCGCGCACCGGTGCCAGGTGACCTCGACGGCGGCCTCGGTGGGGCCGTACAGGTTGTGCAGCTCGATGGCGGGAAAGCGCGCGAAGAAGCGGTCGCGCAGCTCCGCGGAAATCGCTTCGCCGCTGGCGGTTACGCGGCGGATCGTCGGGACGCGCGCGGGATCCGCTTCGTCCAGCCAGAGCTGCATCATCGAAGGGACGAAGTGCAGCGCCGTCACCCCCTCGCGCGCGACCATCTCCGTCACCCGCGCGGGGTCGCGGTGCGCGCCGGGCGCGAGGACGGCGAGGCGCGCGCCGGCCGCGAGCGGGCAGAAGAACTCCCACAGCGCGACGTCGAAGGTGAACGGCGTCTTCTGCAGCACCACGTCGTCGGCGCGCAGCGGGATCGCGTCCAGCATCCACAGCACGCGGTTGACGATGCCGCGGTGCGCGTTCCCGGCGCCTTTGGGGCGGCCGGTCGATCCGGAGGTGTAGATGACGTACGCCAGCGCGTCCGCGTCCGCCGTTGCGAGGACGGGCGCCGCGTCGAAGCCGTCCAGCACGCCCGCCGCGTCCAGCGCGATGGATTCGGGAGACGCGGGGAGATGCGCGATCCAGCGCTCCTGCGTCAGCACCAGCCGCGCCGCGCAATCCTCCAGCATCCACGCGATGCGATCCGCCGGGTACTCGGGGTCGATGGGGATGAAGAATCCGCCCGCCTTCAGGATGCCGTAGAGCGCAACCACCATCTCCAGCGAGCGCTCCATCATCACCGCCACCGGCGTCTCCATCCCCACGCCCCGCGCGCGGAGGAGATGCGCGAGCTGGTTGGCGCGGCCATCCATCTCCGCGTAGGTCAGCGATTCACCCTCGAACGTCACCGCGGTGGCCGCCGGGGTGCGCGCCGCCTGCGCCTCGAACAGCGCGTGCAGCGTGAGCGAGGGATCGCTCGCCGCCTCCGGCCCGGCGGAGAGCCGCAGCAGTTCCGCGCGCTCGGGGCCGGAGACGAGCGGGAGGTCGCCCGCGGGGGTGTCCGGCCGCCGCAGCGCGGAGTCCAGCAGCGTCCCGTAACGCGCGGCCAGGTGCTCGATCGTCGCCGCGTCCCACAGGTCCGTCGCCCACTCGACCTCCACGCGGAGGGCGCCGTCGTCCTCGTCGTAGTGGTCGAAGGTGAGGTCGAACTTGGCCGTGTCGTACTCGGGCGCGAGCGGGGCGATCTCCACGCCGCCGAGCGCCACCGGCTCCATCCGCGCGTTCTGCAGCGTCACCATCGCCTGGAACACGGGGTTGCGCGCGGGGTCGCGCGGCAGCCGCAGCGCCTCGACGATGCGGTCGAACGGCAGGTCCTGGTGGTTGAACGCGGCGAGCGCCACGTCCCTCTCGCGCCGCACCAGCGCGCGGAAGCTCTCGCCGGGATCAATGCGCAGCCGCAGCGGCAGCGTGTTCACGAAGAAGCCGATCAGCCCCTCCAGCTCGCTCCTTGTCCGGTTCGCGACCGGTGTCCCCAGCACCACGTCGTCCTGCCCCGCGTACCGCGCCAGCGTGGCGCGCACGGCGGCGGCGAGCACGTTGAACGGCGTCGCGCCCTCGTTCCGCGCCAGCTCGCGAAGCCGGTTCGCGGTGGCGGGTTCGATGCGCGTCTTCAGCGTGCGGCCGCGGTGGCTCTCAGCCGGGGGGCGGGGGTGGTCGGTGGGGAGGTCGAGCGCGGGCGGCGCGCCCTCCAGCGCATCGCGCCAGAACGCCGACAGCCGCTCCAGCACCGCGCCCTGGAGATGCTCGCGCTGCCACGCCGCGAAGTCCGCGTACTGCACGGCCAGCGGCGGCATCTTCAGATCGCGCCCGTCGCGCCCGGCGGCGTACAGCTCGCCCAGCTCGCGCGCGAACACGCCCATGCTCCATCCGTCGCTCACGACGTGGTGCATGCACAGCAGCAGCACGTGCTCGTCCGCCGCCAGCCGCAGCAGCGACGCGCGCACCAGCGGCCCCGCGACCAGGTCGAACCCGGTATTCGCGTCCGCATCGATCCGCCGCCGCACCTCCGCCTCCCGCGCGGCGTCGGACAAACCGGACAAATCGACGAGCGGCAGGTGCGCCGCCCTCCCGCCGTTCCCCCTATCCCCTGTCGCCTGTCCCCTGTCCCCTACGATGTCCCCTATGACCTGCACCGGCTCGCCGTCCCGCTCGGCGATCGTCGTCCGCAGCGTCTCGTGGCGCGCGCGGAGCGCATCCAGCGCGCGGGCCAGCGCCGCCGCGTCCAGATCCCCGCGGATGCGGAGCGGATGCGGCATGTTGTACGCGGCGCTGCCGGGGTCCATCCGTTCCAGCACCCAGAGCCGCGCCTGCGCGTAGCTGAGCGGCGCGGTGCCGTCCGGCCGCGCGCGCGGACGCAGCTCCGGGCCGGCCGCCTGCTCGCGCTGCATCCGCAGCCGCAGCTCCAGCAGCCGGCGCCGCTCGGGGGAAAGCTCCTGCAGGCGGTTGGCGACGTCGGCCATCGTCAATCCCCCGCCGCGGCCGCGCCGCTCTCTTCGGCCGCCAGGAGCGCGCGCACCTCGTCGTCGCTCAGGCCGTCCAGCTCGTCCATCAGCCCCGCCAGCACCTCGTCGCGCTCGCCGTCCACGACCGCGGCCAGCGCGGCGACGGTCGGCGCCTCGAAGATGCGGTGCAGGGGGAGCGAGATGCCGAACCCCTCGCGCACCCGTGTCGCCAGCTGCGTGGCCAGGAGCGAGTGCCCGCCCAGGTCGAAGAAGTTGTCGTCCACGAAGACGCGCTCCAGCCGCAGCACCTCGGCCCAGATCTCCGCGATCCGCCGTTCCGTCTCCGTCCGCGGCTCCGTGCCCACATCCGCGCCGCCCAGCCGCACCGGCTCGGGCGCGGGAAGGGCGCGGCGGTCCACCTTCCCGTTCGGCGTCAGCGGGAAGGCGTCCATCACCACCACCGCCGATGGCACCATGTGATCGGGGAGCTGCTCCTTCAGCCACGCGCGCAGCCGCGGCACCAGATCGCGCGCCTGCACCGCCCGGAGCGGGTCGTTGGCGAAGCCAATCAGCTCCTTCTCCGCCAGCGGCCGCTCGGGGAAGCGGGCGGCATCGTCCACGCGGCGGAAGAGCGCGTCGATGCGCCCCGGCGCCTGCGGGCCCGCGTGGCGGACGTCAACCGCGAGGCCGAGCGTATCTCCCAACCTCCACAGCACTTCGGGGTCGATGGCGGGCGACGGCTCGGCGTCCAGCAGCGCGCGCGCCTCGGCCACGGTGGCGGGGCCGTCCTCCATCTCCAGCACCTCCACGATCCGCATCTCCCGCCACAGCCGCGCGTCGGGGATGCCGAGGACGGCGAGCGGGGATGCGGGATCGGCGCGGAGGATGGATTCGATCCGGGAGATGGAGAGCGCCGCATCCCACTCCATCGCCGGCGCGGCGGGGAGTTCGGGGGACGGGCCGGCGCGGAGGACGACGTCGAAGCGGTGGCGGGTGAGCTCGTTGTGGTGCGCGCCGCGCTTGATCCGCGTCTCCACGCGCCCGATGCGGGGGATGCGGCGGCGGAGCGCGCGGAAGAAGTCGGGCTCCACCACCAGCTCCTCTTCCTCCTCCACGATCCGCCGCGCGCGCTGCCGCAGGTCGTGCGTGGGGACGGAGCCGTCCGCGCCGTCGAACTCGATGGCGGTGCGGAAGGCGTCCAGCGTCCACAGGCCGCGCACGTCGCCGATGAGGAAGGCGCCGCCGTCCGCCAGCGCATCCATCGTTCGGGCAACGACTTCCGCGAAATATTCCGCGCCGGGGAAGTACTGGCAGACGGAGTTCAGGATCGCGGTGTCGAACCCTCCGCCGATGCCGCCGAACTCCGCCGCCTCGCGCTGCAGCAGGCGCACGGGCGGGAGATCGTCCGCGCGGCGGATGCGATCCTCCAGCCGCGCCAGCGCCTGCGCGCTGATGTCCGTCCCCACGTACTCCGCGGCGGACGGGGCGACGCGGAAGAGGAGGAGCCCGGTGCCGACGCCGATCTCCAGCACGCGGCGCGGATGGAGCGCGCGGATGCGGTCCACGGTGGCATCCACCCACTCGCGCATCTCGGCCGCGGGGATGGGCTGGCCGGTGTACGAGCTGTTCCAGCCGACGATGTCGAAGGTCTCGTCCCCCGCTTCCGTCCCCCGCGAGCCGGTGTAGACGTCGTCGAACAGCGTCTCCCACTGCCGCACCTGCCTGTCCGCCGTCTCCCCATCTTCCGTGCCGCTGACGGTTTCGCGCTTCGCGGGGATGACGTAGGCGGCGAGGCGCTTCTCCCCCGGCGCGTCCTCGCGCACGTGGACGGCGGCGCGCGCCACGAGCGGGCTGCGCTCCAGCACCGCCGCGACCTCGCCGGGCTCGATGCGGTAGCCGCGAATTTTGACCTGCTCGTCGATGCGGCCGAGGAACTGAAGTGCGAAAGTGCGAGAGTGCGAAAGTGCGAGAGTGGACTCGTCGCCGGACGAATCCGGGCGCGTTTCCTCGGCTCCGCGGGCCCTCTCCCTGGCTCGTCCCTCGCCTTTCCCTCCCCCAAAACTGCCTGGGGGAGGGACGGGATCGGCGGGGCCTGCAACTGATTGCGTAAGCGTCGGGTGCTGGAGTGTCGGAGGAGAAAAGGCGCCACCGCGCGTTGAGTTACTTTCGCACTCTCGCACTTTCGCACTTTCGCACCATCTCACCCGGTCGCCGGTGCGGTACAGACGCGCGCCGGGCACGTCGCTGAACGGGTGCGGGACGTAGCGCTCGGCCGTCAGCGCGGGGGCGCCCAGGTAGCCGCGCGCCAGGCCGTCGCCGCCCACGTACAGCTCGCCGGGGATGCCGGGAGGGACGGGGCGCATCCGCTCGTCCAGAACGTACGCGGTGCTGTTGGAGATGGGCGTGCCGATGGGGATGGACGCGCACGCCACGTCCGCCGCGACGATGGTGCGGCAGCAGGAGAACGTCGTGTTCTCGGTGGGCCCGTAGCCGTTGATGAGGCACAGATGCGGCGCCGATTCCAGCACCCGGCGCACGTGCGGCGCGGAAAGGACGTCGCCGCCCGCCAGGAGCTGGCGCAGCGCGAAGATGGCGTCGGGCGCGACGTCCACCATCGCGTGGAAGAGGCCAGCGGTGAGCCACGCGCCGGTGACGCCCTGCCGCCGGATGAACGCACCCAGTTCCGCCGGGTCCACCTCGATGGGGGGATACTGCGCCAGCCGGCCGCCGTTCAGCAGCGGCGCCCACAGCTCCAGCGTGCTCGCGTCGAACGCTACAGGGGCCAGTTGGAGCCACGTCTGGTCCGCGCCCATCTCGGCGAAGCCGTTCCCGATCACCAGCCGCAGCACCGCGCGATGCGGCACCACCACCCCCTTCGGCCGCCCTGTCGACCCCGACGTGTAGATGACGTACGCCGCGTTCTCCGCATCGATGGCGACACGCGGCGCATCGGCCGGTCGGGACGCAATCGCCGCCGCGTCCGTGTCCAGCCGCACGACCGTCATCCCCGCGCGCCCCATCTCCCGCGGACCGTCGGTGATCACGAGCCGCGCGCCGCAATCCTCCAGCATCAGCGCGATGCGGCTGCGGGGATATTTGGGGTTGAGGGGGACGTAGGCACCGCCCGCCTTCAGGATCGAGAGGATGGCGACGACCAGCTCCGGCGAGCGCTCCGCCAGCAGCGCGACGGGCGCGTCCGGGCCGACGCCGTGCGCGATCAGGTGGTGCGCGAGACGATTGGAGCGCGCGTCCAGCTCCGCGTACGACATCGCGCCGCCGTCCCACGCGACGGCGACGGCGTCCGGGCACGCGGCGGCGATCGCCGCGAAGCGCGCGGGGATGGTGGAATCGCGCGGATAGGCGCGCGCCGTCTCGCCTCCGATCGCGAGCAGCTCGGTTCGCGCCGCATCGGTCAGCAGCCCCGCGGCGGAGATGGGGCGGTTTGCATCGCCAACCATCTCCTCCAGCAGGCGCATGAAGAGCGACACCATCCGCTCGGCCGACGCGCGCTCCCAGAGATCCGTCGCGTACTCCAGGTTTCCGCGGAGGCGGCCGCCCTCCTCCAGCATCTCCAGGAAGAGGTCGAACTTGCTGGTGCCGCTGTCCACGTCCTCCAGCCGCAGCCGCACGCCGGGCGCGTCCACCGGCTCCATCGCCACGTTCTGCAGCGCGAACGCCACCTGGAACAGCGGGTTGCGGCTGAGCGTCCGCTCCGGCTGCAGCTCCTCGACCACGCGCTCGAACGGCAGGTCCTGGTGCGCGTACGCGTCCAGCGTCGTCTCCCGCACCCGCGCGATCAGCCGCGCGAACGAGGGGTCGCCGGAGAGGTCGGTGCGCAGCGCCATCGTGTTCACGAAGAACCCGATCATCCCCTCCACCTCGCGCCGCACGCGCCCCGCGATGGGCGAGCCGACCACCACGTCGTCGCGGCCGCTGAGGCGGTGGATGAGGAGCCCGAAGCCCGCCAGCAGCACCATGAACGGCGTGGCGTCCGCGCGCCGCGCCGCCTCGCGCAGCCGCGCCGCCAGCCCTGCGGGGACGTCGAAGGGGACGACGGCGCCGCGGTAGCTCTGCGTGGCCGGACGCGGACGGTCCGTCGGCAGCTCCAGCACCGCGGGCGCGCCGGCGAGGCGGCCGCGCCAGTACGCGAGCTGCGCCTCCAGCACCTCCTCGCGCAGCCATTCGCGCTGCCACACCGCGAAATCCGCGTACTGCACGGGAAGGTCGGGGAGCGGAGACGGCTCACCCGCGCGGAACGCCGCGTACAGCGCCGCCAGCTCGCGGAAGAGCACGCCGACGGACCACCCGTCCCCCGCGACGTGATGGAGATTGAGCACCAGCAGATGCTCGTCCTCGGCGACGCGGACGAGCACCGCGCGCAGCAGCAGGTCGCGCGTCAGGTCGAACGGCGTCTCCGCCTCCATCCGCGCGATCCGCCGCGCCTCTGCCTCCGCATCGGGATCCGCGCGCAGATCGTAGACCGGGAGATGGAACCCGCCGTGCTCCCCGTCCCCCGTCCCCTGTCCCCTATCCCCTTGTGGGTGAACGACCTGCACCGACCCGTCCGCCGTCGCCGCGAACGTGGTCCGCAGCGATTCGTGGCGATGGACGATCTCGCCGAGCGCGCGGCGGAGCGCGTCCACATCCAGCGCGCCGGTGAGGCGGACGCCGGCGGGGATGTTGTAGAACGGGCTCTCGGGCTCCATCTGGTGCAGGAACCAGAGGCGCTGCTGCGCGAACGAGAGCGGGAGCGGCTGGTCGCGCAGCACCGGCCGCAGCGGCGGCTGGGGGACTACGGGCCGCCCTCGCGCCGCGTCGATGCGCGCGGCGAGCGCGGCTGGCGTCGGCGCGTCGAAGAGCGCGCGGACCGGCAGCTCCACGCCCCAGCGCTGCCGCACGCGCGACAGCACCTGCATCCCCAGCAGCGAGTGGCCGCCCAGGTCGAAGAAGTCGTCCCCCGCGCCGATCCGCGGCGCGGCCAGCACCTCGGCCCAGATCTCCGCCAGCTCGCGCTCCGTCTCCCCCACTGGCGACGCATCGCCCTCCAGCGGCAGCAGCGCGGCGGGCGCGGGGAGCGCGCGGCGGTCGATCTTGCCGTGCGCCGTCAGCGGCAGCGCGTCCAGCCGCACGATGGCGGAGGGCACCATGTAGCCGGGGAGCCGCGCGCGCAGCCACCGCCGCAGCCCCGCCTCGTCCGCGGCCGCTTCCGCGCGCGGGACGACGTAGGCGACCAGCCGCGTCCGCCCGGTGCCGTCGTCGCGCGCCACGACCGCGGCGTGCGCGACGTCCGCGTGCCCGGCCAGGACGGACTCCACCTCGCCCGGCTCCACGCGGAAGCCCCCGATCTTCACCTGCTCGTCCAGGCGGCCGAGGAAGAGAAGTGCGAAAGTGCGAGAGTGCGAGAGTGCGAGAGTGGGTTCGTCGCGGGGCGAATTCACGCGCGTTTCCTCGCCTCCGCGAGCCCTCTCCCTGGCTCGTGCCTCGCCTGTCCCTCCCCCAAAACTGCCTGGGGGAGGGATGGGATCGGCGCGGCCTGCGGCGGGTTGCGCGAGCGTCGGGCGATCGGGTGTCGGGGGCGAGAAAGCCTCATCACGCGGTGAGTTACTTTCGCACTCTCGCACGTTCGCACTTTCGCACCATCTCACACGGTCGCCCGTCCGGTACATCCGCGCCCCGCCTTCGCGAGAAAACGGGTCGGGAGCGAAGCGCTCCGCCGTCAGCGCGGGGCGGCCCAGGTAGCCGCGCGCGACGCCCTCGCCGCCCAGGCACAGCTCGCCGGGCTCGCCCTCCGCGACCGGCCGCAGCTCGCCGTCCAGCACCAGGCAGCGCGTGTTCGCGATGGCGCTGCCGATGGGAATCTCCCCCTGTTCCCTGTCCCCTGTTCCCTGTCCCCTGTCTTCCCACGACGTCGCGGTGACCGTCGCCTCCGTCGGGCCGTACGTGTTGATCCAGCGCACCCGCTCGCCGGCGACGCGCCGCCATGCCGCCAGCGCGCCCGCCCGCGCCTTCTCGCCGCCGACGACGACGAGGCGGAGGGAGGGGGGGAGATGCGAATCGTCCCCGGTCTCCGCCACCCACGCGTGCCAGAGCGCGGTCGGGAGATCGAGGACGGAGATGCGCTCGCGCTCGATCCACGCGAGGAAGCCGGGGCCGAGCGTGGGGACGCCGGCGGGGCGGAAGACGACCGTGCCACCCGCCGCCCAGGTGGGAAAGATCTCCTCGACGGAGATGTCGAAGCCGATGGACGCGATCTGCGCCACGCGGTCCGCCGCGGTGAGGCCGAACAGCGCGGTGGCCGCGCGGTTGTGCGAGACGAGCGAGCGGTGCGAGACGGCGACGCCCTTCGGCCGGCCGGTGGAGCCGGAGGTGTAGATGACGTACGCCAGCGCCTCCGCCGGCAAGCCCGGCGCGACGAAACCGTCGCCCTCCCCCGGCGCGATGCCGTCCACGTCGACCACCGCCGCGCCCGTCTCCGGGAGAAGATGGAGCGTGGGCGCGTGCGCCAGGACCGCCGCGGCGCCCGCATCCTCCAGCACGTACGCGATGCGCCCGGCCGGGTACTCGGGGTCCAGCGGAACGTACGCGCCGCCGGCCTTCCACACGCCCAGCAGCGCCGCCGCCAGCTCCGGCCCGCGCTCCATCAGCACGCCCACGCGCGTCTCCGCCCGCACGCCCAGTGACCGCAGCCGCGCGGCGACCGCATCCGCGCGCCGGTCCAGCTCCGCGTACGACACCTCCGCCCCCGCGAACGCCACCGCGGGCGCGTCCGGCATGGCCGCCGCGCTCGCCGCGAACAGATGGTGCGCGCAGACCTCCCCCGCGGCGGGCGCGGGGGACGGAAGCGGGCGATGCGGTGCGGCGGAAGTCACCGGTGCTGCCTCGGCCTGCGGGTGAGCGTGCCCAGGATGCCCCGTTCCGGGGCGGATGCGCACTGCGCGAGGGAGGGTCGCGGCGGCGTACGCGTGGTGACGTATACAGAGTGGGCGCCGTGCCGCGCCCGCTTCGGGGCTGGGAATCACCTGCGCGGGGAGGGCCGCGCAGATCCGAACGAGCCGTTAACCGGAGCACACAGGACGCAAACCTTCCCGAGGGCGCCGGGCGTGGCATGTGTCCGCCGCCCGCCGTCCGAGGCTCGTGCTCCGGAATTCCACGGCCAATCTAACGAGGGAGATCGGGAAAATGTAGTAGTTTGACCAAACATCCTGAATCTGCACGACATTAACAATCCAGCACCGGCGCGGGTTTTCGCCGCTCATGCGGCAACTCTGTCACCATCCGCGGGAGGGCTCACGCCGCGCCGCAATGCGATCCTCCTGAGGGAGCGCTCCGCGCGCGTCAAATCACCATCCGGCGAAACGCATGTTTTGTCCACATGCAGAATCCGCCGCAATCTTGTGGTCCAAACATTCGGTTACGGTTCCAGTTCCGGGCGATGAATACCGCGCGTATCCGCCGATCACCGGCGACTGAAGTCGCAGCAACAACTACGGAAAGCCTCGCAAACTGCGCGAGGCTGTTCCGCTCACTCCGTGGCATCGGCGCTCACGACCGAGTCCCCTTTCACCCCTCCGTGGACGCGCAGGATGACATCACTGCGGGGGATCGGGGTTGGGGTGGATGACCCCTAAGCCGAGTGCCCGGGACGACGCTTGTCGTTCCCGGGCACTTGGCACTTGGCACTTGGCACTTGGCACTTGGCACTTGGGACTCGGTTCATCCCGGCGGCAGATACGGCTCGCCGAACTCCGACACCTCGCCGTCCTGGTCGTCGTGGAGCCAGGGGAAGAGCTGCAGGTGGCGGCGGCGCAGGCGGTTGGCGGACAGGTACGCCTCCTCCTCGGTGGCGCCGAAGCCCTCCCACGCCCACCCCTGCCCGTCCGCGCCCGGCGTAACCCACGGCGACTCGGCGTCGTGCACGCGCGGGGTGCGCCAGGGGTGGCCGAAGGGGTCCAGGTAGGTGCCCAGCACGGTGCCCGCGCGGTCCACCACCACGCCGAAGGCCCCGCCGCGCGCCCGCCGCCGCCGCCGGAACGCGGCCACCGCGCGCGGCAACGCGTCCATGGCCAGCACCAGCCCGCAGAGCAGCCCGACGGCTACGACCAGGTACAGCATCGCGTCCTTCATCGCCCTTTCGCCCGCGTCCGTGCGCCGCCCCGATGGCGGCGCAC